>NZ_JBWJVQ010000253.1:0-20490 GCF_056339875.1 Blautia sp. ZXY-1-C6 | reverse complement strand
CGGCTTTGTGGATTGAAATAAATGCCGATAGTTCATTACTTGTGCCTGACATTGGGTCAGGCATGGAATCTTATAGAAAATTTATCGGCATTTCTAAAATATCGACATATGGGAAATCGAGAAATGTTTCCGTATAATGAAAACTGATTTTGAAACAAAACCATTTTTTCTTCAAGACGATATACGCATAAAAGCCCATTTCCTTATCTGTTTCCTTGCATTAGTGATATATCGTTACCTTGAAAGAGACCTGGAAAATGCCATCAGCTACGAAACGATCTTGGATAAACTAAGAACGATGAAAAGGCCGGGAATAAAATACTATATTCCAAAACAACACAAAAAATCGCCGAACCTCAGTAAAATCAAGAGGTACAGCAATTTTTTTGTTTAGTAACTGTCAAAGACAGGATTATAACTTGTGTTTCTTTGATGGTCAAGATGTTTTTTGTGAACTTTTTGTTTCTTCTTCTATTTCCATTATTCTGCTACAAGTCTGACCAATTTCCCAGATATCTTTGTTTAATTCTCCCCTTGACGATAAGCGCCCCCAAAGGTGTATCATAGTTTTGTGTTAAAGGAGGTAAACTATTATGTTTGAAACATTAGGAGAAAAGGCTGAAGAAAAAGCAATGGTGCAATTCCTTGAACGCTTTACGGACTATCCATTTCTGGTAAAGTTCAAGAATTCCGAATATCCAATCGGAGAGGGAGAACCCACATTTACAGTAAATTTTAAGGAAACAATTCCTCTGGCCGAGCTGCTCAAAAGCACTTCCCTGGCATTAGGCGAGGCTTATATGCGGGGAGATCTGGATATTGAAGGAAATCTTTACGAGGCACTGGATCATTTTCTGGGACAGATGAGCAAATTTTCTACCAATGAATCTGCTCTGAAAAAGATCATGTTCAGTTCTACATCCAAAAAGAATCAGGAAAAGGAAGTCACCAGCCACTATGATATCGGAAATGATTTTTATAAATTATGGCTGGACGAAACCATGAGTTATTCCTGTGGCTACTTCATTCATGACGATGACTCTTTATATCAGGCACAGGTTAATAAAGTAGATTATATTCTGAAAAAATTGCATCTGGAAGAAGGTATGAGTCTTCTTGATATCGGCTGCGGATGGGGTTTTCTGCTGATTGAGGCTGCCAAAAAATACAAAGTACATGGTACAGGAATCACTTTAAGCCACGAACAATATACAGAATTCCAAAAGCGCATCAAAGATCAGGGCCTGGAAGATTATCTTACAGTGGAACTGATGGATTACCGCGATCTGCCAAAGCATGACTATCAGTTTGACCGGGTAGTCAGTGTGGGAATGCTGGAACATGTTGGCCGTGACAATTATCAGCTCTTCCTTGACTGTGTAGAGAAAGTTCTGAAACCGGGCGGATTATTCCTGCTTCATTTTATCAGTGCACTGAAAGAACATCCGGGTGATCCATGGATCAAGAAATATATCTTTCCAGGCGGAACCGTTCCCAGTCTGAGAGAAATCCTGAATCATATGGCAGAGGACAATTTCCACACTCTGGACATTGAAAATCTACGTCTGCATTACAATAAAACTCTGCTCCACTGGGAAAAGAATTTCCGTGAGAATATAGAAAAGGAAAAGACCATGTTTGATGAATCCTTCCTGCGTATGTGGGAACTTTACCTGTCAGCATGTGCTGCAACCTTCCATAACGGAATTATTGATCTGCACCAGATTCTGATGACTAAAGGAATCAATAATGATCTGCCAATGACACGCTGGTATTAAAATAACTGCCTGGATTTTTGTTTTTAAAATCCAGGCAGTATATATATGATATTCCAGTACAGACCAGTAATCCATAGCAAGGGTTCTGAGCTGAATTTCTACCAGTTCTTTCTGTCTGCTCCTCTTCCTTTTTCCTCGGAACCGGCTTCTCACTCTGCTTATCCTGTTTTTTATTCTTTGATTTCTTTTTATTCATGATAGCCTGCACTTTCTGAAAATATTTGTATTTTTTATAATATATCATCTGCAGAGTATTTACATCAAAATCTATGTGATATGCAGGCAAAAGTTACTGGTAAATAAAGCCCGGTATTTACTCACTATTTTAAGTTTTAAGTATCAAGATTTATTCTATTTACAGGATTTTTGCCAGAAATTCTTTCGTTCTCTTATTTTCGAATCCGACGTTTTCAGTGAACAGTAATGAATCATCACAAAATTCATACAAAATGACACAGGATTCCATTGTTTCGCTGCATATCTACATGCTACACTAGATTACATATCTTATGGGCATTTTGCCCGCAAACAGAAGGATTCAGGCCAGAAGGCCGGGAGGTTTTTATAATGATTATTTACGTTGATGCATCCGTGATCCAGACCGGAAACGGAACAAAAGAAAATCCATTCAAAACTATTCAGGAGGCCGCTGCAAAGGCACTTCCGGGAGATGAAGTCATCGTTGCACCGGGATTATACCGTGAAGCTGTTAATCCGATTCACGCTGGAACGGCAGACAAGCGTATCACCTACCGTTCTGCAATAAAAGGACAGGCGCACATTACAGGAAGTGAAGCTGTCAAAGACTGGGAAAATGTAGAAGGCACTGTATGGAAAGCAGTCATTCCGAACGGAATCTTCGGTGATTATAACCCATTTACTACCCTGGTATCCGGAGATTGGTTTATCGCTACATTTATTGCTCATACAGGAGATGTATATCTGAATGAAAAATCCATGTATGAAGTAACCACTCTGGATAAAGTTAAAAATCCACAAAAAAGTACTATCTCATGGGATCCTGATTTCTCTGTATATACATGGTATGCAGAACAGGATGAAGCCAATAATCAGACAATTATTTATGCAAACTTCCATGAAAAAGATCCCAATAAAGAAAATGTTGAGATCAGTGTAAGAAGAAACTGCTTCTATCCGGAAAGTGAAGGAATCGGATATATCACTCTCTCCGGTTTCCGCATCAGTCAGGCTGCTACTCAGTGGGCTCCCCCTACCGCTTATCAGGAGGGAATGGTCGGTCCTCACTGGTCCAAAGGATGGATCATCGAAGACTGTGAAATCTATGAATCCAAATGCAGCGGTATTTCTCTTGGTAAATATCTGCAGCCTGAAAATGATAACAAATGGTTAAAGTGGAAATACAAAGACGGAACTCAGACAGAACGCGACTGCATCTGCCAGGCTTCCTATGAAGGATGGGATAAAGAACACATCGGTTCCCATATTGTACGCAGATGTGAGATCCATGACTGCGGTCAGACAGGTATTGTAGGACATCTTGGAGGCGTATTCTCTGTTATTGAAGACAACCATATTCATCACATTAACAACAAGCAGAATCTGGCAGGAGCAGAGATCGGCGGTATCAAAATGCATGCTGCTATCGATGTTATTTTCCGCCGCAACCATATCCACAACTGCACCCGTGGTCTGTGGCTTGACTGGCAGGCACAGGGAACCCGCGTTACAGGAAATCTCTTCCATGACAATGCTCTTCCTAATGACTTCGAGGCAGGGGATGACGCTGTCACAAGCGTAGGAGAAGATATCTTCGTTGAGGTTTCCCATGGTCCGACATTAATCGACCACAATATCCTGCTGTCTGACCGTGCACTGAAAATTGCAACCCAGGGTGTTGCCCTTGTACATAACCTGATCTGCGGCGGCTTCGTTTCTGTTGGTATCGGTACAGACAACGGTGCACCTGATATTCCATCTCCGAGATATACTCCATATCACACCAAACACGGAACTCAGGTTGCAGGATTTATGACCATCCTTCATGGAGATGACAGATTCTACAACAACATCTTCGTTCAGAAACCAATCCGTCCTTGTATGCAGGATCTGGCTGATCTTATGGGTAACAATGGAAATATGTGGGATGACTGCAATGTGATCACAGGAACTTTCAAATTTAACGGATATCCAACCTTTGATGAATGGAACAGACAGTTCGAAGGTTACTGCGGAATGGGTTCTGAGACAACAGGCAACTGCTATTATGATCATCTTCCTGTATGGGCATCCGGCAATCTCTATTTCAATGGAGCACGTGCATGGGAAAAAGAAACAAATGCAGTCACAGATACAGAACACACTGTAAATATCTCTGTTGAAGAGAAAGAAGATGGCTGGTATCTGAAGACCAACCTGTATGATATCATCAAAGAAGAAAACGACGGTATCATCTCAACTGAAACACTTGGTATGGCATTCGAACCGGAGCAGAAATACGAAAATCCTGACGGAAGCCCGATTATCTTTAATCAGGATTTCTTTGGAAATCACAGAGATGTCAAAACTGTCGCAGGACCATTTACGGATAAAAAAGCATCTGAGCAGAAGCTCTTTTAACCTGATATCCATATAGTCAATAGCTTTACCATATATAAACCATACATAAAAACAGCTATGAAGAGTACAGATATTTTTATCTGCTGCTCTTGCATAGCTGTTTTCTTATTTTGTCATACTTTTATTAGATGCAAGCATTCTTGTAGACTTTCGGATACACCACAAACATGTCGGAAAAATATAGCAGGTTGCTGTGATCCAGGCAGTCTGGTCTGCGAAGCAGATGGCTGTGAAGCCAAGAGTTCCTACAAATCCAAGACAGACAACTGTTCTGGCGATCATTTCTGTTACGCCGGAGAAAACGGCTCTGCCTGAATATCCAAGTCCTTGAGTTACCATACGGGCGACATTGAGAATACCAAGACTCCAGTAGAAAAATCCCATACATCTGAGGTATTTGGCAGAGGCATCCAGAACTGCCACCGCACTCTTTCCAACAAACAGCATAGAAAGTGTACGCCCTGCAAAAATCAGTAAAATTCCCGCCGCAATACCATATCCTACTCCCACTGTAATACCACAGCGCAATCCTTTCTTAATCCTGTCAGACTGTCCTGCTCCAAGATTCTGACTGCAGAATACAGATGCAGATGTTGCGATGGCATCAAATGGACACATGGTAAACTGCTTAATCTTCATTGCTGCAGTAAAGGCTGATACATATGTACTTCCAAGCCCGTTATTGGCAGACTGCATAACCATACTTCCGATAGCTGTGATGGAGAACTGAAGTCCCGTAGGCATTCCCATTGCCAGAAGTTCCTTTACTGTATCCCCCTTTATTGCCCTGTTTTCTTTCTTAAGCCACAGGAGTTTCATCTTGCGGATGATAAAAATAAGGCACAAGATTCCACTGATTGCCTGTGCGGAAATGGTTGCAATGGCAGCTCCGGCACATCCAAGTTTCAGCACTACGATACAGAATAAATCCAGAAAAATATTCAGAACAGCAGATAACGCCAGAAATATAAACGGTGTCCTGCTGTCTCCCACTGACCTCAAAATACTGGACAGATAGTTATATAAAATCGTAAAGGGAATCCCCAGGAAAATGATTAGCAGATAACTATATGCATTGTCATAAATGTCCTCTGGTACAGATAAAATATGCAGAATCTGAGGACATAAAACACTGCATAATGCTGTCAGGATCACTGCGATTCCTGCACATAATACAGCTCCATTAAAGATATAATCCCGCATTTTTTCTATTTTCTCTGCACCGAAATATTTAGCTACAGGAACACCAAAGCCTGTACAGCTTCCCATGCAGAATCCCAGTACCAGAAACTGAATACTGCTGCTGGCTCCTACACTTGCCAGTGCTTTTGCGCCAAGAATCTGGCCTACGATCGCAGCATCAATAATATTATAAGTCTGTTGCAGCAAGTTTCCTAATAATAAAGGAAACGCGAACTGTAACATCAGTTTCAGCGGATTGCCCTTTATCATAGATGTGGTCATTTCTATTTATCCCTCATTTTCATTCTTCACATGGAGTTCTCTTGGCAAAGTCATGCTTCCATAAGCTCCCGGCTCGGAACTTGATCCAGTTCCCATAGATATGCTGCAGTTCTTTTATTTCTGTTTTGTTTTCTTTTACCTTCTTCAGGCTCACACTACCTTTTTTCCCGGCTTCTGGTTTTACAAATAATTCCAGACATTCATAGTTTCCTGTGTACATATGTAAAAATCCCCTTTCTGAATTTTGTCTCCGATTCACTATATATCTATAGTACTGACCTTCTGCCGACATAATCTTACTATATCATAGCAAAATCACGAAGAGTTTCAATAAAATATTTTGACATTTTTTTATACTATTTTATCCTGTATAATCCCATATAAAAAGGATGCCGAGAGCAAATCCGACATCCTTTTTACTGTTAACTTATGTTTATTTACAGTAGCCTCGTTATAACTATACGAGAGTATTATAAATTTTCCCAGTTCTCTTTGATTACTGTGCTTTTTTTCTTTTAAAATCATGAAATTTTTTACAATTTATAATAATGCAATCAAGACAGTTCCGCAGACTGCGAAAGACAAGGAAATATCTGCAGGCGTGCTAACGCACGACAATGATATCTGAAGCAGGACTTCACGCTATGATGGGCTGGATTGCTTGCATTATTTTATGGAATTGCTATAGTATAATATATGTAAAAAAATAAATCAGAACGTTATCCAATGCGATGTATTGTGCAAAAAATAATGCCAATAATAATTTATCAATGTCATTTAATTTTTATTTAACCGGAATTCCCCGAAACACATTTTCTGCAAAATCCATAACTGCTTCATTTTCTCTGCATGTATCCAGTATTATATTATCCAATGATGCCTCATCAACATGTACTACTTCAATCGGAAGTTTAACCAGTTCATCCATACTTAACAATGCTCCAACCTGCGCATCAAAGCAGGATTGATTTTCTTCACTTTCTTTTTTATCAGTTTTTGTAGTTGCCACAATATGATTGTTTGTAATGTAATTTTCTCTTCCGGAAACCAAACGAATGATTATCGGTTTTATGCCTGCCGGTTTCAGATATTGCTGTTCAATCGTCTCCGAAATGTGATTAGCAATCAGTGAATTGCTACTTCCCTGAATATGAATCAGGCCAAAATCATCCTCTAATCCATTATCATATTCCAGCATCGGAGGCCATGGTTCATGATCTCTGAGAAAATGATTGGAAGATATGAGATTTTCTCTACAATTTTCCATTATCAGCATTCCCGGATAAAAAGAATGAAATCTGTTTGCAGTTACTGATGATCTAAGAACACCCTTAAGATGTACTATACTTTTTCCTCTTGGAAAAATGTTATTGGAAGTAATCAGAAGTCCTCCAAAATTTTCGGCAAAAATTGTATAACCTCTATAACCAGCCCCCATAAGATTATCTGTTATTTTAGATGCCTGTCCGGCTCCACGAAGTTCTACACAATTTCCACATTCTGCTATAAAATTATCATGAACAGATAATGCATCAGAATTGTAAAGAGTCACTCCATGCTCCAGATAAATAATACCCATGCCTGTAATTCTGAAAGAATCCTGTGCACTGGCTACATAAATTCCTGTTTTTCCATTTAAATATGTATTCTCTGGATCTCCATTTCCGTCATCTACAAAATGGAGTCCATCAATACAGAAATTTTCAAACTCCACGGAACTGATTCTCGGATCTCCCTCTCGTTCCACCAGAAAAGCAGCACCGGATCTTTCATCCCCCTTTAATGGTTCCAAATCTACCAGAATCCTGCTACCGCCCGGCCAGATGTCATGAAGATCCTTCCACTGTTCTTTTGGCACATTATATCGGATACTTGAAGACACAAATCCATGTCCTGATCCTTGGATTTTCAAGTAACTGATGTCAATTTTCACCTGCGTTTTTAAATGATAATCTCCAGACGGAATATAAATTACTGCTCCCGGTTTTCCTCCATCATTTACATTTGTATCCTTCTGTCTGTTCTTGATGTCTGCAATGATACTGTTGATCACTTCTCCGATATCCGTATATGGGTTACCTACCTGCCAGTCAGTGACATCATAATAATTATTACGTTTCATTTCAATACTCCTCCTGCTTTCAGTTCATGTCAAGCGGATATTCGCAATCCGCTCCGCTACTTGATTCAGTTAAAACACTCCTGCAATCCATATGCTTCATAGTCTCTGATTACCGCTCTTCCACCAAACGCAGATATACTTATTGCATCCTGATCATTTCCTGCAAAAATATTATTGGAATGATTATTTCTGTATTGATCTGTAAATATCTCCAGAGAACTCTGATCTGAAAAGATATGTACATCCAGACTTTTTTCGCTGACCTTAAGTACACTTCTGGATGTTCCTACACTCCATCCATCTGCACAGCTTCTGTCTACCAGCAATTCACCATTTTTCAGATCAAAAATACAACGGGATTCTTTTTCTTTTCCGCATCTGAGCTTCAGTTCTACCCTGTCTGCATCAGTTTCTTCAAGATCCAATGTAAATTTCATCTCAAAGCTGATTCCATCTCCTGCTTTTAACTGCTGAGGTGTTTCTGTAATCTGTATTTCCCGTTGCGTAAATTTGTTTTCACGGATTTTTTCCATTTCCTCTACAGGAACAAACGCCAGCGTTCCATCCTTGCACATCCGAACTTCACGAATCACATTAAAAAATCCGCACCAGCCCTCCTGATAAGTAGGTCCCCAGTCCTTAAAGAGAGGCATCCATTCCCATTCATTCGCCCAGGCAACAATCAGACGTCTTCCATCAGGAGCAACCATGGACTGTGGCGCATAAAAATCAAATCCCCAATCCATTTCACCACTGATATGCCAGTCAAATTTTCCTGTTTTGTAATCAAAATCTCCTGTCAGGTATACTGATGTATGATCTCCTGAGCCCATTGGAGAAAAAGTGAGAACATATTTATCGCCAAGCTGATAAAAATCCGGACATTCCCACATGAATCCCCATTCTCCACGGCTTTCTGCCAGCACGTTTAAAAAATTCCAATGATAAAGATCTGCAGATTCATATATCAATGCTAATCCTCTGTTATTACGACTGGCCCCTACAACCATATAATATTTATTTTCATGCTTCCATACCTTTGGATCGCGGAATGAATCCGGCTGAATACCTTCCGGTGCATCAAAGAGAGGATTTCCGTCATACTTTTCAAAATTTATTCCATCTTCACTTATAGCAAGACACTGGCTTTGCTCACTTCCGTTTCCATGATTTGCAGTTGCCGTATAAAATACATATAACTTACCTTCGTGTTCGATTGCACTGCCGGAAAAACATCCACCTTTTTGATAATCATCATACTCTTCACTGGGTGCCAATGCCAGAGGCAAATATTCCCAATGAACTAAATCTTTGCTGACTGCATGTCCCCAATGCATACAATCCCAAAATCCATTATATGGATTAGTCTGATAAAACACATGATACTGTCCGTTAAAAAAGATCAGTCCGTTAGGATCATTCATCCACCCGCTCTGGGGCATAAAATGATAATGCTGACGCATTTTTCCATTTTGAACAATCATCTTTTTACTGTCAATTTCTTTTTGCGCGTTTTCTATTCTTTGTCTCATTAATATTTTATTCACTGGCTTTCTCCATTCTTATTATCCTTTTACAGCTCCTGCTGTCATTCCCTGAACAATGTATCTCTGTGCAAACATTGATAAAATCATTACCGGGAAGCTAAATAAAAATGCTCCTGCACACATCGGTCCAAGGTCAAGATTATACGCTGACAGGAAACCGGCAAGACCTACTGTAAATGTTTTAGCATTCATACTGGTCAGCAACAGAGAAATAAGAAAATCATTCCATGCCAGGAACAATGTAAATATAAAGGCAGTTGCAAGTCCCGGCTTACAAATCGGCAAAATAACCTTTCTGAATGTCTGAAGGCTGGAAGCGCCATCTACATATGCAGCCTCATCCAAAGTAGACGGTACTCCCTCATAAAAACTAAGCATTGTCCACATTACAAAAGGCATGTTTACTGCCGCATAAACAATAATCAATGCAATTCTGGTATCATACAATCCCATATTACAAATAATCTCATAAATAGGTACTGCAATACTGGATGTAGGAATCATTTTCAGACATAAAATCAATACCACCAGCCCTACTGACAGCTTCGCTCCAGATCTCTGAATAGCATATGCAGCCAGTGAACCCAAGATAACTGCAATAATTGTACTGCAAACTGCTGTAATCAAACTGTTCAGCAGATACCCACCCGCGTTCATTCTTACAAATAATTGAGTGAAATTTTCAACCGAAAAGCTTTTTGGAAGAAAAGATGGCGGAACAGCAATTACCTCTGATCCAGGTTTAAACGAACAACAAATTACATAAATATATGGAAGCAGCCAGAATATCGTAATAATTATAGAAATAATAACTGCTATTTTTAGTTTGATACTATTACCTTTCTTCATTTTGGTCTCCTTATTGAATCCTTCTTATTACTGTTTTTCTTTGACAGCTTTTACTTTTTCTTTGGATTCCATAAACTCTGCATAAATACTAATGTAAACACTACAAGAACTATGATAAAGATAACAGCCATTGCACTGGCATATCCTGTATTATTATACTTTACAAGTGTTTTATAAATAATAATACTAATTGTCTCCGATGAACTGTTAGGTCCACCTTCTGTCATTGCCCAGATAATGTCAAAAGTCTTTGCTGCATCTATAATTCTCACTGACAATGCTGTCAACAGAACCGGTTTAATTCCCGGTATTTTTATGTAAAAAATTTCCTGCAGCTTACTTGCTCCATCCATTCTTGCAGCTTCTGCCACGCTGGTATCCAATCCCTGAAGGCCAGCCAGAATCATCAGCATCATAAACGGTGTAGTCAGCCATATATCTGCAATACAGCAGGCGATCAATGACCATCTGGAATCTGCAAGCCACAAAATATCACTTGGACTGGACAAGATTCCTATTCTGGTCAGAAACTCATTGACAATACCAAAGTTTGAACTCATCATCAATTTCCAGATAAGACCTGCAACCAGCGGTGCGATCATAAGTGGTGTCATCATTAATGAACGTACTATTTTACTGCCCTTATAATCAAGTTCAAATAATAATGCAAAAATAAATCCTAAAACTGTTTCCACAGATACCGCAATCAAAATATAAATCAATGTATTTTTCAGCTGCTTCAAAAAACCGCCAGCTGTAAATGCTTTAATATAATTATCAAATCCAATAAAAGTTCTGGCTCCTGTAATTCCAACCTTAAAGAAACTGTCAAATACCATTTTAAAAATAGGATAAATCAAAAAGGCACCCATGAAAATCGCGCCAGGAAGAAAAAACAGCAATAGTGTTTTTTTTGATATCAATTTCATAATATTTCCCGCTTTCTTATAAAAATCAAGGGCGATTTACGCCCTGCATCATACATCATAGATTAGTAAATTCATAGTTAGTGTGTTCGATGTCCAGGTAAAATCACCCTTGATTTAATTACATTTTTTATTATTTGGTAGATGTCTGCAATCTGCTTTTTCTTTATTACTTTGTCACTTTACTTCCCAATTGCCTCAATCTCTTCTTTTGCAGATTCAAGGGTTTCTTTCACATCTGCTCCACCAAGACAGGATTCTACAACACCTGTAAGAACCTGCTCTACCTGTGACCAGGTTGAAATCATAGGTCTTGGCTGAGACTGTTTTTCATTCAATGTGTCAAGAACTGCTGTTGTATGCTCATTACCAGCCTCTTTTCCAGCTTCCTCATAAACAGAAGTTCTGCCGGCAATTTTAAGGGTTCCGTTCATATAATCTGCATTATGATCGTACATATATTCTACATATTTCAGTGCCATGTCTTTATTCTCAGAATTTTTCATTACACATTCATACCATGGACCTGTGGTTGCTCCTACTCCTGCACTGCCGGCAATCATTGGTGCACATCCCACCTTATCTGCTCCAAGTGCCTCAACAGCTGCAGGATACTGATGGCTCCAGTTCAACTGCATTGCAACTTTACCATTATTGAAAAGTTCCTGAGACTCTGTAGAAGCAGTAGCCAGAGAATCTGATGGCGTACAATCTTCATTTGCCATTTCAACCATAAAATCAAGCGCATCCACATATGGCTGATCTGTAATATTTACATTTCCATCCTTGTCATATACTAATCCATCTGCACCGGCCTGGCAGGCAAAATCAAGGAAGGAACAAACTGCGTCAGAACCACTTCCAAAAACTGTTGTTCCGTACATATCGTCTGTTTTCATTTCTTTTGCCAGTGCTTTATATTCATCCCAGGTCTTTGGCACTTTATCTTCCGGAATCAGATCTTTTCTGTAAATAAGGATCTTAGCGTTTACCCACATCGGATATCCCAGAAGATTACCATCTACTGTTCCGCTTTCTTCCAGCGTTGGAAGGAAATCACTGGTATCTGCATCTGTAATTGGTTCGATTGCATCAGCAAAAGCTGCCAGCCATACAAAATCCATGCATGAAACATCATGAGCAGCCTGTCCTGCTTTAATTTCGGTAGAAAGCTTATCATACATACCAGTATAGGCAACAGCATCAACAACAACCTTACAGCCTGTTTCTTTCTCAAAATCAGCTGCTGTATTATTGGCAAGTGCTTCTGCAGGTGAACCACTTTCTACAAGAACTGTAATACTGCTTCCACCGTCTTTTTTCCCACCTGCAAAACAGGGAACTGCCATTCCTGTAAGCATACTTCCAATCACAGTTGCTGTAATTAATGAATTAACAATCTTTTTTCTCATTTTTAATCTCCTATTCTTAAAGATTCTAAATTCCATGATATTAAATATCATGCCGTTCCATTTACATACTGCTTCAACCGCTTTAGATATTCTCCGGAGTAATCTAATTTTACGGGTTAACATTGGGAAAACAAATTTTGTTTTACAATATGGAACGCGTTCCACATTGTTTAAAAAATTTGTTTTCTTCGTCTTGTTGATTTCATTATAACCTTTTTGTAGCTTTTGTCAATCCAATTATGGTTTTTTTATTTTTTTTATAAATTATGTCCAAATATTTTGTACTTATTTTTATTTTTCATCCTTTATTTTGTAACAAATGCACAACGCACGTATGACATCTGTTTATACTGTTGTTCCGCCTTTACGGAATTCAGGTATTAAAATACTTTTTTTATTTTTCACTTTTTTTCCATTAATTAGCTCACAAAGGTTTTTTACAGATTCCTCTGCCATTCTGTCAATGGGCTGAACAATTGTACTTATTTGCGGTTCTACCAATTCTGTAATATACGTTCCATCATAAGAAACTATTTTTACCTCTTCCGGGATTTTTTTGTGTTGCCTGATCAATCCATTCATGCATTCAATAGCCAGTCGGTCTACACCAAACACACCATCAAATTTCAGATTTTTTTCCATAACTTCTTCTGCAACCTGATGATAATACTGAATATCCAAACGCCGCCAGTCCAGATCATAACAATAGGTTTCTATTCCCTGCTCATCCATAATTTTTTGAAATTCTGCATGACGATCATGATATAAAGACTCTTTTTCTGCAGTACTTCTGAAATGAAGTATTCTTTTGCAGCCATTACGCAGCAACACTTCTGCTGCCAGGCGTCCACCCATTTTATGGTCCACAGCTACTACCGGAATTTCTTCTCCCAGATATCTGTCAAGCGCAACAATCGGCTTATGAATTTTAGAATACTCACTTTCATCCAAAGAAGACATTCCCGCAATTATCCCATCTACAATATGTCTGTTCAGCAAATCCAGATATTCAGCTTCAGCCTTTACATCTTTCAATGTGTTACATAACATAATTTTGAAGCCGGCTTTGCGCAGTTCCCCTTCTACACAATCAACAAACTCAGCAAAAAAAGGATTGGATACATTCGGTACAAGTACCGCAATTATACCACTTTTTTTATAATACAGATTTCTGGCAAGTTCATTCGGTGTATAATTCAATTCCTTCATAGCAGCTTCTATTTTGGCCCTCGTATCCAGAGAAACATATCCACTGTCATTAAGCATTCTTGAAACTGTTCCCACACCTACTCCTGCCATTTTTGCAACATCTTTAATCCCTGCCATTTTTTCCACACTTTCATATTATGATATTAAATTCCCAAGTTCCAAATTTGTTCAAGCATACACGATGAGATATTTAAACTTAGAACTTGTCAAACATTAAGAAACAACGATTTAAGTAATAAATCAGCAAATTTTCTAAAATTTGGGATTTCTTAACTCCATTTAGAAGATACCTGAAATTCATCATCTAAAGATATACCTTCTGCAAATAAATTATTTTTAATATTATCAGACCAAAAAAATCCAATACAAATACTCCAACAAATATAATACATTACTAATAAATAATATACCACTAATGAGTAGTGTATTATATTTACCATATTCATTCAAGTATTTATAAAAAATTCTTATTCATTCCTGCCAAAATTCACTATTACACCTTACGTAACTAATCGGAATTCCTAGAATGTGTTTGAAAAATGCTTTCCGCAAAATGTGCATCACAATTTGTAGGAGATTTTGTTCGAATAAGGGCGTCGTAGCGAGCTACGGAAAACAAATTTTGGCAAAATATATCGCAAAGTGGGGCGTGCAGATTATGGGAATGATTTTTCAAACACGCTCTAGCAATTATCTTATGGCTTTTATCATGACAAATTTTACAAAATTTTTCATAAAATATCCCAACATTTATACCATCATATTTTCTATAAAATAAGATGTACCTGGCAAGAGACAGTCAAAACCAATTGTCTCCTGTCAGGTAATTATAGCAGTCCTGGTATAGAATTTTCCCAATATGCTACTCTGCTCAATGCCTTAAGACTTCTTATGCCATTCCATTCACAGTCTTATACTTATACAGCATCTCCGCATGATTCTGCTCCTCAATCTGGATATCTGCCAGCAGCTTGCGTACACCACTGTCGCCAAAGGCAAATACATCATCATTGTATGTTCCTGACACCAGCTTCTCTGTACCAATACAGTCTGTTGCAAGAAATGCATCGTGCTGTTTATCTTCCGGTGAACTCATGGCTGTATAGACTGCTTTGGGCTGATAGTCTTTGCCTGATCTGTCATTACAGTTACATTCAGGCACACTACCTGAAAGAATCATTGACAAAGACTCATAATGCTTCTGTTCTTCCTGCTGGATATTCCGGAAAAGATTTTTAAGCTCCGGGTCCCTGGCCTGTTCTGCGTATTTTCCATACTTTTCCACACAGCTTTTCTCTTGTGTCTGAAGATCTTCGATTACTGAACGTTCCTTTTCTTTTAAAATCATAGTCTGTTGTCTCCTTTTTTAAGAAATACTGTATTTTGTTACATGAAAATAGTATGGATAAAAAATGCTTTTTTATTCTCTGTATCATGACTTATGACAATTTCAGAGAATATTTTGTTCCAATACCACTGTATCAGAGTGAATTTCTGTTTACTTTATGATATACTTATATGCACGATAAGACTTTTGAACTTAGGAAGATTTATAATGAAACGAATTGATTTTGAAAACGGAACTGTAACCAACAATATATTAAGCGCTGCGCTTCCCATGCTGGTAGCGCAGATATTGAATCTTTTATACAACATTGTGGACCGTATCTATATCGCCAGGATCCATGATATAGGAACAACTGCACTTGGCGCTGTGGGCTTATGCTTTCCGATCATCATGATCATTACTGCTTTCAGTAATCTCTTTGGTTCCGGAGGTGCACCAATTTTCTCTATCAACCGCGGAAAAGGAGATTCCAGAACTGCTGATATGATCATGAATACCGCATTCACAATGTTATGCGGAAGTGCTGCTGTGCTGATGCTGGTCGGATTTCTTTTTGCCAGACCCTTACTAACTCTGTTTGGTGCTTCGGATGATGCTCTAGTTTATGCGTATCCATATCTGATAATCTACCTTCTGGGTACTCTTCCTTCCATGATCGCAACAGGAATGAACCCATTTATTAATGCACAGGGCTATGCCATTATCGGTATGCTGTCAGTGGCAGTCGGTGCAGTAGCAAATATTATTCTTGATCCGGTTTTTATTTTTGTTCTGGATATGGGGATTAAGGGTGCAGCCATCGCTACTGTGATCTCTCAGATTCTCTCCGCCTTGCTTGTATTTTATTTTCTTCATGGGAAATCGGAATTAAAGGTAAGATGGATTCATATAAATGAGATTTCTGAATGTACCAGACATGCCAGAGATATCATCAGCCTGGGGTCTGCCGGATTTATCATGCAGCTGACCAACAGTCTGGTAAGTATCTGCTGCAATAATGTTCTCTCAGTGACAGGCGGTGATATTTATATCTCTGTCATGACTATTATATCCAGTGTTCGCCAGATGGTGGAGACGCCTATCCATGCGATCAATGAGGGAACCTCTCCTGTCCTCAGCTATAATTACGGAGCCAGACGACCTGACAGGGTAAAAAAAGCAGGTGTTGTTCTGATCATTATGGTTCTGGTTTATACGGGAATTGTGTGGAGCCTTATTCTTATTGCGCCTGAATTTCTCATTGGAATCTTCAGCTCTGACAAACTGCTATTGAAGGACGCAGTTCCTGCACTGAAACTTTACTTTGCAGCCTTTATTTTTATGGATCTGCAGTATATTGGTCAGACAGTATTTAAATCATTAAATAAAAAAAAGCAGGCGATTTTTTTCTCCCTGCTTCGTAAAGTATTTATTGTGGTTCCACTGACCTATTTCCTGCCCTATGGATTACACATGGGCACAGATGGCGTGTTTATGGCTGAACCGGTATCTAATGTGATCGGTGGCTCCTTATGCTTTATCACTATGCTGATTACGATACTGCCTGAACTGAAAAGAATGGAAACGTCTAAATAGTACTTATTGTTGATCTTAAGCAAAAAATCCTCGATTTTCTCATCATTTTCACATGACAAAATCGAGGATTTCTTTTTCCTATAGCACTTCCAGAAATTAATGCAATTCTCATACGTTCCCCAAAATAATATTAATCAGGTTTTTATCCAACATGATTGTGCGATTCCATGGATTGAGGATGATTCCTTCAATCTCATTTACTTGTAATGCAGAATTGAAAAACTGGCTGATATCTGTCAGGAATGTAGACTGTACACTTCCGCCACCTTTCAGTTCTTCTTCAAAGCTGGTAAAAGCTGCCCACCATACTTTATTATCACCAGTTTTTACTGTACCAATTCTAAGCTGATTATCTCCTGTTGGTGGTTCTACCGCAAGAATAAACTGACCGTCTTCTTTCATTCGTCTGCGTATTACCGTCAAAGCATGAGCCAGTAATTCCTGTGTTGCCTCCTGCTGCAAAGCCTCAATCGCCTGCTCTATTTTCTCATTTCCCTGAAGGCCTTTGTCTTGATTTGTATTTTTATCCATAATGGTACACCTTTCATGTTTATTTATAGCAACGATAAATAGCTTTATATTTCTTTAATGTATTCCTGTCACTGCTATTTCCCAAGTATATCACATAATCTGTATTTTCATGAACAAATTTATTCGTTTCTTCATCATAATAATCCAGAGCACTTATTTTACATGACAGTGTAACTTTCTGTGTTTCTCCTGGTTTCAGGAATATTTTCTGAAATGCCTGTAATGTATATTCCGGTCTTTCTACTACAGAGTTCAGAGTTCCTATATACATCTGTATCACTTCTGCCCCTTCCCTTTTTCCAATATTAGTAACCGTAATCTCTCCATAAAAATTCTCTGAATCAGCCCATCCCCGTCCGTTTTGAAGCTCAAATTCTGTATATGACAGACCACAGCCAAATGGATAAGTCGGTGTCCTGTGCATTTTATTTAACAACGTATATCCATGGTAATAATCATACCATATTTCATCTGTATCCCAGTTCATTTCCGGCAAGTCTGATTCCTTTTCAGGTATTGTAAATGGCAACTTTCCACTCGGATTATTTTTTCCGAAAATCGTCTCTGCAAGAGCTGTTCCGCCCTCCATTCCCGGATAATACAGCAGTAAAATCGCACCTGTCTTTTCTTTCCATGAATCGACCATAATTGTACTTCCACCTACCAGTATTACGATCGCATCCTGACGCAGTTCACTGATACTCTCTATGATAGAAAGTTCCTTTTGTTTCAGCCCGATAGTCTCTGTTCGGTCACCTCCGGCTCTGTCTGTTGAAACATCATCTGCTTCTTTTGCAATGCATTCTCCTTCATCCATATAGTCATTTCCGGCCACGATCAGAACTGCGTCCGCCTCCTTTGCCAGCCTTTTACAATGATTCAGACTTTCTCCTCCGTAATAGACGATTTCCGCATTTGCACCATATTGTGTAAGTCCCTGCAACAAAGTAATAATATACGGCGCGTATACCTGGCTGGAACCTCTGTCACCTATATTTTCACAATCTGCCAGATATCCAAGGACTACTATTTTCTTTCGTTTATCTGTACAGTCAATTGGTAAAACATGATCCTTGTTTCTTAAAAGTGTGATTCCTTCCCGCGCACACTGTAAGGCAAGTTCCTGGTGTTTTTTATAATCTGTTTTCCCATGATTCCTGTCAATTTCAGACTGATGTGCTAGCAATGTGCGCAGGATTCTAAGGGAAGACCGGTTAATCGTATCTTCACTTACTTTCCCGGCTTTTACCGCTTTCAGCAAATTTTGTCCATAATAATGAGTAATTGGCATTTCCATATCCAGACCACCATTAACAGATGCTACAGTGTCCTTGATTCCCCATACAAAATCACTGAGAACAAACCCGTCAAAGTCCCACTTATCTTTCAAAACATGATTTAACAGGTAATCTTGCTGACCACATAGCTCTCCCTGGTAACTGTTATAAGCACTCATAAAAGCTCCCGCACCAGCTTCCACACAACGTCTGAAATGTGGCAGAAAAACTTCCTGTTCAGTTCTTTTACTACACTTTACAGATACCTTAAATCTCGAATTTTCCATGGAGTTAAAAGCAAAATGTTTCACACAGACAATCACACCTTTTTTCTGTACTCCTTTTATCAGTGCAGCCCCCATTTCACCAAGAAGGAAGGTATCCTCCCCGTATACTTCCTGCGCTCTTCCCCAGCCTGGATGATACGGCAGATTTACACATACACCTCCAAAAAGATTTGCTCCTTCTTCTATCGCTTCTTCAGCGATTGCCTCTCCAACCTGTTCTTCCAGTTTCGTATTAAAAGTTGCGCCTCTCATAGCAGCTACCGGAAAACAGGTCGATTTTTCTCTGCCACAGACAACTCCTCTTGTTCCATCTGCAAAATACATAGGCGGAATTCCTTTTTCTTTTATTCCACCTGCACGATAAGGGATTTCATTATAATGCATTTTTATTTTTTTCTGAATCGCTCCTCTTACCTCTTCTCTGGTCTGAGAACCACTCATCAGGGAAATTTTTTCTTCCAGAGTCAGCCCTCTTAAAAGTTCTTCTGCCTTTTTTGTGTAAGATAAACGATAATCCTTCCAATCAGATATCATATTTATTCACAATCATCCTTTCCTGCTTATCTTTCCATGTCTCAAGGATTGCCTTTAAAAGTTTCTTCACCTCTGTAGTTTCATAATCTAGATAGCCTTTAAGCGCCTGATCATAGTGATCGACCTGCCCTTTTTGCCGAAATACATTAGGTGTCACTCCTGTTTCCTCTCTGAACACCCGATAAAATGTTTTTTCTGAACCAAATCCGCAGGCATCCAGAATATAATTCATGTTTTTATTTGTATTTTTCAGTAAATTCTTTGCCTTTTCCACCCGGAGATTTTCAATCATTTCTTTTCCCGTCGAGCCCAACGTCATCTTCAGATTTCGGTCCAGAGATTTGCGGCTAAGGCCAAACTTTTTGCAGGTTAGTTCTGTAATATTTTCTTCCTCCAGATGCTGTTCCAGAAATTCTATAATAGCTACTGTAAGTTCCTGATCATTTCGTGTTGCCAGGTCACCAAACCGCACATCATATACAACATAATCAAATAAATCCGCGATCAATGTACATACCTGTGCCCGGACTCTAAGCTGTTTATGTTTATTTTCACTCATAGATTCATATACAAGTTCTGCCATTTTCTTAAAGAAATATGCAAAACCACACTCCGGTATTTCATCATTTGTGCTATCCAGATAGAATCTGGTTTCTATGTTTTCCTGTTCTTCCAGTGCAAATAATTCCCGGCTCATCTGCACAAACATACACAAATTTGGTTCATTCTCACATTCTCTGATTGAATGGATCACATTCGGATTGATCAGAAAAATATCCCCACACTTTAAATTTATTTCTTCTGATCCTGCTTTGAGAACAATACTTCCTTTTAAAACCCCGACCAGTTCATATTCATTATGCCAATGGAATGTACTGCCCTGAATAGAAACAACAAATACATTTACCGGAATGGTCTGATTATTGCTGATCGACTCATAAATTGAAAATGCCATGTCTTTATTTTACCCCACTTACCTTCATCCTTTTATTCTGAACCATCTTTTTATCTTAATTATTATCCTTATTATAGC
>NZ_JBWJVQ010000252.1:0-14549 GCF_056339875.1 Blautia sp. ZXY-1-C6 | reverse complement strand
TGATTGCTGTTACAGGTGAGCTGGCAGATACAGTAGGTGTTCAGAATCCGTTCCGCTATAAGGGATATTATTATGATAATGAAACAGGCATGTATTATCTGAAAAGTAGATATTATGATGCGGAAATTAAAAGATTTATTTGCGCAGATGGATATTTTTCTACTGGAGTAGGAAAACATGATTGTAATATGTTTTTGTATTGTAATAATAATCCGATTATGAATGTTGATGTTAACGGATATTCATTTATATCGTTTGTAAAAAAATCAATATCATTTGTAAAGGATATTGTCGGTGCGGTAAGTAAAGGCATTTCGATATCTGGAGGCTCTGCGGTTGCTATTGCGACATCAGATGGACCATCTCCAGTAATGGATTTTGTAGCAGCCGGAATTGTATTAGGTTTTAGTATTTATGAATATTATAAGGATAAAATTCACGATAATACACAAACAAAGATTTTAAGTTTGCCTAGAAATAAAAAAGATGTTGTTATTTATAGATATGGAGGAACGAATCCTGGAAATTTAACGCCTTCTCAGAAAGATTCAGATACAGGCTTATCGTTCTCAACAATTCCACCTAGGATGGGAGGAAAAGCAGCTGTTACAACAATTAATACATTAAATAAGACAGGGATAGTTTATGCATATCAGGACAAATTAACACATGTTAGTGTGGTGCCAGTAGGAGTAAGTATTCAAACATGGATAAATGCAGGGAGTGGTTCAATTTGGACTCAAGCGGTAAAGAGTGTTGTAGTAAAATGGGATGGAGGAAACTAAATGGGAACAGATATTGATACTATTTTTAAAATGTTAAGTTGGAATAGTTCAGAAAAAGAACAATTGAGAGGAATAGATGAAGCGAAAAAAATAGAATATCTTTCCGTTTTATTTCAACCAATAGAAGATAAATCTGTATGGGAAAACTGTGCAAAGGTAATTAGCTCAAAATCAGATAATGAATTAAAAAAATATATGAATAATATGTTTGAATGGATAAAAGATATGAATTGGCCGGGTGCATTTGATATATATGCAAGAATTAAGCGAATGAATGTAGATTGTATAATGGAAAATTACATATATGCAATAAAAATAGCACTGAAATATCAAGATATAAATTGGCTGGACTATTTGTCTGGACTAATTGAAAATCCTGAGGTTTATAAACTTTTACCCGAAGAATATCAAAAATTAATGACAAAATATTATAATGATTTTTGGAAGGAATAACTTTAAAACAAAAGAGAGCGGTTGGCATTTCACCCCACCGACCGTTCTTTTTGTACCCATTTTTAAGAAAAAAGAGGTGAAAAACCATGAAATGTAAATTTTGTAAGGACAGTTGCTGTATAGCTTGAATATGTCATATCTGTTCGGAGAAGCAAAAGTGAGCGTATATAATAAAAGAGCGATTGAGGTAATATTTCCTGAGATATGTCTTGCGTATTGATTGCTGCAAAAAATAAATTACTTTTCGCTAAGATGTAGAAAAGCCCATTTTTCTGTGATAAGATGATAAGGATTCGATAAACAATGACTGTTTTACGAACAGACAGAAAGCATGCATCAAACTGCATGACAGAAGAGAACGGAGTTGAAAAGGTGAAAAAAAGAAAAAATTTTTTCAGAAGTCTGCGTTTTCGTATTCTGATCATCCTGATCATTCTGGGAATCGTGCCGGGGGTTATTGTAACATATACGATGCTTCATAACTATCAGAACCGGGCGGTTGCAATGCTTACAGAGACAGTGGGTGATCAGTGCGATATTTTATGTAATCTGATCATCAGGGAGAATTATCTCAATGATACAGATTCAGAGGTTGTAAACAGCAAGCTGGAACTGTTTTCCAATGTGTATAACGGACGTATCCTGCTGGCTGACAGAGATTTTAAGATAGTGAGTGATACCTTCCACACAGAGGAGGGAAAGACGCTTCTCAGTTCACTGGCTGTAGCCTGTCTGAAAGGAGAAGAGACAAGCAATTATGACGCCAGAAGTAAAGTACTGGAGCTTGCGGTTCCTGTACAGAGTCCGGATGTGCAGCAGCTTCAAGGCGTGATGCTGGTAAGCGTTTCGGCTGTTGATATTGCGGAAACACTGGCAGAGATGGAACAGAGAGGCGTGATGCTGATCGGAAGTATTGTTGTTCTTTCGGTATTTCTGGCATGGCTGCTCTCTACAATACTTGTAAAACCACTTGCAAGAGTGACGAAGGCCATTGAAGATCTGACAGATGGCATGCTGGATGAAGAAATCAGTGTTCCTGACTATACGGAGACAGAGCTGATCACAGATGCATTCAACAAGATGGTCAACCGTATGAAAATCCTTGATGAATCCAGACAGGAGTTTGTATCCAATGTGTCCCATGAACTGAAGACGCCTCTGACTTCTATGAAGGTTCTGGCAGATTCTCTGGTTGGACAGCAGGGAGTCCCGGAGGAACTGTATCAGGAGTTTATGAGTGATATTACTGCTGAGATCGACAGAGAGAATAAGATCATTACAGATCTGCTCTCACTGGTAAAGATGGATAAGAAAGCTGCAGATGTGAACATTACACATATGGATATCAATCAGCTTCTTGAAGATATTCTCAAACGTCTGCGTCCAATTGCGGACAAGCGCAATATCGATTTGATCCTGGATTGCTTCCGCCCTGTGGATGCAGATGTGGATGAGGTAAAGTTTACTCTTGCCATCAGCAATCTGGTGGAGAATGGCATTAAATATAATGTGGATGATGGATGGGTGCGCGTGTCACTGGATGCAGACCATAAATATTTCTATATAACAGTGGCGGATTCCGGTATGGGAATCCCTGAGGACAGTATAGAGAGAATCTTTGAGCGTTTCTATCGTGTGGACAAGTCCCATTCCAAGGAAATCGGGGGAACCGGTCTGGGACTGGCGATCACCAAGAGTTCTATTGCAATGCACCATGGAACGATCAAAGTATTCAGTAAAGAAGGAGAGGGAACTACATTCTCTGTGCGTATTCCTCTGTCTTATATACCGTCATAGGAGGTGCCATTGTGAAAAAGAAACTTTCAATCATTATAACAGCGTTAATACTAAGCATCCTTGCGGCCGGGTGTTCTGTGGAGATACATGAAGATTCGGGTAAGCAGGATGCCAAATATTATCTGTACGATATCAGCTCTGATGAAACTCAGCTTCAGAAGGAAAGCTACTCTCCGGAGGAGACAACTGCAGACTATATGCTTAAGGATATGATGCAGCGGATGAACAGCCAGCAGACAGATTCGCAGAACCGGGTCAGTCTGCTTCCTGAAGGAGTACAGATGAATTACAGTGTAGAAGAGGACGTGCTGGTGGTCAACTTTAACAGTCAGTACAGCAGCATGAGCCGCGCCAGGGAATTACTTGTGCGGGCAGGTGTTGTGAAGACTTTTCTTCAGGTTCCGGGGATTAATTCTGTGCGTTTTACAATAGAAAATGAAGATCTGACAGATTCCAGGGGACAGGCTGTGGGAAATATGACTGCAGATACCTTTGCCGAGTTCACAGGAACTGAACCGGATGCCTATTGCAGCAATACCTTTACGCTTTATTTTACTGATAAGAGTGGTCAGAAGCTGGTAAAAGAACAGCGTACTGTGCGGTATAAACGCAGTATCCCCAAAGAGAGGATCGTTCTGGAACAGTTAATGAAGGGACCGCTGGAAAAAGGGCATTACCCCACAATTCCGGAGAATACGGAGGTTCTGAATGTGACCATAGCAGACAGGATCTGCTATGTGGCATTTGACGGAGTATTTTCTTCCTATGCGCTGGATGTATCGGAGAAAATACCGGTATATTCTGTGGTAAATTCGCTGCTGGATGCGCTGGATGCAGACAAAGTGCAGATTACGGTCGGCGGGAAGGACAGGCTGGATACCTTTGGTAAGAAGATGGAGCTGTATCATTTTTATGAAAGAAATGATAAGCTGGTAGTCAAGGAAAAAGAGTGATATTCATAAACGAAGAGGAGGCACAAAAGTGAGGAGACGCCCTGTGTGTATCCTGTGCATGCTTCTGGTTGTTTTTCTGTGTGTGACAGACTGGCTGGGATTTTCCCTGATAAGGGGGAATCCACTGCCACAGTCTGTGCAGACATGGATCAGAAAGCATCCGGAATCCACCATCTGCGGGGAGGTGGTCAGGTGCCGGGAGAATGAAGATTTTCAATCTGTATATCTTAGAAATACTTATCTTATTTACAATTCTGAAAAAGTTTCCATTGATAATATAAAGGTTTATTTAAAACAAAAAAAGAATCATAGCGGTAACAGTGATGTTGATAAACTTCTGGCAGGAAGTCTTGTTCTGGTGTCCGGAAAACTGGAAGAGGTGCAAAGCCCCACGAATCCGGGAGAGTTTGACAGTAAAGCATACTATGGCTGCCAGAGGATCTACTATGTGATGAAGAAAGGAAAGATAAAGAAACAGTCGCAGAGTCATTCTGCATATGGGCAGTTCTTGATCGATGTGCAGCAGAAATTTGCAGGTATTCTGGAGAAGACCTGTGGAATGGAAGCTGGAGCATTTGAAGCAATCGTGCTGGGAGATAAAACAAATCTGGATTCGGAGTTGAAAATGCGTTATCAGATGGCAGGGATTATACATATCCTGGCGATTTCGGGGCTTCATATCAGTCTTCTTGGAATGGGACTGTATAATCTGCTGAAAAAAATCGGTCTGGGTATCTGGCCGGCAGGCCTGCTGGCGCTGGTGATCATGCTTCAGTATGGGATGATGACCGGAGGGTCTGTTTCAACTATGCGGGCAGTATGTATGTTTTTACTTTCTGTAGGTGCAAAGATCGCAGGACGGATTTATGATATGCCTACAGGAATGGCGGCTGCGGCGATCCTGATCCTTATGGAAAATCCGGCGTATCTGCTTGATGGAGGTTTTCTGCTGTCTTTTGGATCGGTGATTGGGATTGGCTGTGTCTGGCCGTTAGTACAGGAGGGGATGGATGTATTAAACCGGAAAAAACGAAGTGAGGTTAATGAGAAGGGAAAAATCAGAGATAAACTTCTGATGTCATTTCTGGCATCCGGAGTTGTGCAGCTTACCATACTTCCCATAGTGCTGTGGTTTTACGGAGAAGTGTCGGTGATGGGGATTTTTCTGAATCTGCTGGTGCTTCCTACTGTGGGGATTGTACTGGGAAGCGGAACTGCCGGTGCATTACTTGGATTAGTCACTGTCAGAGGCGCATTTCTGGCTGTTGTTCCGGGCAGGATTATTCTGAGAGGATATGAGTTTCTGACAGTGCTGTTGGGGCGACTTTCGTTTTGCACATGGATTGGCGGAAAGCCGGAAGTGTGGCAGATCGTTGGATATTATCTGGTTCTGGCAGCAGCGGTGTGGATATACAGAGCGGGTGTGAAGAAAAGTGAAAATGGTAAGATCTTTGCGTGGAAAATCCGGGCTGTATATGCAGGTATGGTATGCTTTGCAATTCTGCTGATCAGTTACAGACCGCATGAAGATTTCCGTATCGCCTGTCTGGATGTGGGACAGGGAGACGGAATTGTGGTGGAAATAGAAAACAGATGGAATATCCTGATCGACGGGGGCAGTACGAATAAGAATGAACTGGGAAAATATCAACTGCTCCCATATCTGAAGAGCAGAGGAATTTCCAGACTGGACGGAATTTATGTTTCTCACACAGATGAAGATCATATCAGCGGGGTGCGGGAACTTCTGGAATTTGTTGAGAAAGATCTGACTTCTCTGCGCATAGAGAATCTGATCCTGCCCAAATGGAGCGATATTCAGGAGAATAAAAATTATCAGGAGCTGATAGAGCTGGCAGAGTCAGCGGGAGTCCGGGTGCTTACTGTGAAAGCAGGAGATGAGATCAGATATGGAACTGTCAGACTGAAGGTTCTGTGGCCGGAGTCCACAGCATCAGGGAAGGAAGTAAATGAAGATGCGATGGTTCTGGAAATGATAAGCAAAGATTTCAAAGGGCTTTTTACCGGAGATATCGGGATGGTGACAGAAGAAAAACTGATACAGAATGGGTGTCTTGAAGATGTGGACTTCCTGAAAACTGCTCATCACGGTTCCAGATATTCTACAGGAGCAGAGTTTCTGGAAATCGTCAGACCGGAACTGGCTGTTGTTTCCTGTTCTGCAACAAACACATACGGGCATCCGTCGCCGGATACGCTGGAACGGCTGAAGAAGAGTGGAAGCAGAGTGCTGATCACCAGAGACTGTGGGGCGGTTACAATAGTCAATGGAAAATCTGTTTCTGCCTTTAACCGAATCAAGTAAGACCCCTGTGGAGATGTGAAAAGCAATAAGCAGTAGGATTTTCAAAGTGGTTACGTTCACAGTAACTCAAAGCAAACAATGTTGTCATAATTATATACAGGTGTCTTGACACCTGTATATCCGGGGAGTATAATTGCACAGACAAACGAAAATCAAGCATGATGTGAGGAAAGAAAGATGAAAGAACATTATGATGTCATTATTGTGGGAACAGGGGCAGCCGGACTGTACTGTGCGCTGAACCTTCCGGAGAAAATGAAAATCCTGCTTATCACCAAGCAGGAGGCAGACCAGTCAGATTCATTCCTGGCACAGGGTGGAATCTGTATGCTGCGCGGCGAAGATGACTATGAAAATTATTTTGAAGATACCATGCGGGCAGGACATTATGAGAATAATAAACGGGCAGTAGATCTGATGATCCGCAGCTCCAATGATATTATCAGGGATCTTCTGCGTTATCATGTGGATTTTACAAGGGATGGTTTGGGAAATCTGGCGTTTACCAGAGAGGGAGCACATTCCCAGCCAAGAATTCTTTTTCATGAGGATATTACAGGAAAAGAAATCACACAGACTCTCTTAACTGCTGCAAAAATAAAAGAAAATATTGAAATTTGTGAATATATGACTATGGTAGACCTGATCTCCAAAGACAATACAGTCTGCGGAATCATTGCAATGGACCGGAATGACCAGGCATTTCCTGTTTATTCTCAGTATGTGGTTCTTGCCTGCGGCGGAATCGGCGGGCTTTTTAAAAACTCTACCAACTTTTCGCATATTGCAGGAGATGGTGTTGGAATTGCCATGAAGCACCATGTGGAAATGGAAAATCTGGACTATATCCAGATTCATCCGACAACTCTCTATTCAAAGAAACCCGGACGGCGTTTCCTGGTTTCAGAATCAGTCAGAGGAGAAGGTGCTCTTCTGTATGATAAGAACGGACAGCGTTTTACAAACGAATTACAGCCGAGAGATCTGCTGAGCCAGAAGATTTCTGCCCAGATGGAAAAGGATGGAACAGAGTTTGTATGGGAAGATATGCGCCCTCTGGGAGAGAAAACAATTCTGGAACATTTTCCTCATATTTATGAACAGTGCGTGGAAGAAGGTTTTGATCCGAGAAAAGAGCCAATCCCGGTTGTTCCGGCACAGCATTATTTTATGGGTGGAATCAAGGTAAATCTGGGAAGCAAAACTTCCATGAAGGGACTTTATGCCTGTGGAGAGACAAGCTGTAATGGCGTCCATGGAAGAAACCGTCTGGCAAGTAATTCTCTTCTGGAATCTCTGGTCTTTGCAAGAAAGGCTGCAGATGATATGATATTTGGACAGACACCGGAATATGTGCGGGCAGATGCAATTGATATGAATATGTATGAAAGCAGAGAAGAACTGCTTAATGCCTGCCACGAAACCGTATTAAAAGAGATTGAAAGGATGAAAAAAAGTCATGAATAGTATCACAATGAAAATGCAGGCAGACAAGCTGATTCGTATGGCACTTCAGGAGGACATTACCAGTGAGGATGTTTCCACGAATGCAGTGATGCGAAGCGCAGTAAAAGGAACCGTAGATCTGATCGCAAAGGAAGACGGAATCATTGCCGGACTGGATGTATATGCGAGAGTATTCCAGATCCTGGATGAGAAAACAGAGATCAGTTTCAACTTTAAAGACGGTGATGCAGTAAAGAAGGGCGATCTTCTTGGAACAGTAACAGGAGATATCCGGGTGCTTCTTTCCGGAGAGAGAGTTGCCCTGAATTATCTCCAGAGAATGAGTGGTATCGCTACTTATACAAAACAGGTTTCAAAGCTTCTGGAAGGAAGTAAGGTAACACTTCTGGACACCAGAAAGACAACTCCGAACTGTCGTGTTTTTGAAAAATATGCTGTACGTATAGGCGGCGGATGCAACCACAGATATAATCTTTCTGACGGAGTACTGCTTAAGGATAATCATATCGGAGCAGCCGGAAGCGTAGCGAAAGCAGTGGCCATGGCAAAAGAATATGCACCATTTGTCCGTAAGATCGAGATTGAAGTAGAGACTATGGAACAGGTAAAAGAAGCAGTAGAAGCAGGAGCAGATATCATTATGCTTGACAATATGACACCGGAAATGATGAAAGAAGCAGTAGAGCTTATCGCAGGCCGGGCACAGACAGAATGCTCCGGAAATATCACAAAGGAAAATATCGCCAAAATCCTGGAAACAGGTGTGGATTTTGTTTCCAGCGGTGCACTGACACATTCTGCACCAATCCTTGACATTTCCATGAAGAATCTTCATGCAATATAATAACATGGCAGCGAAGCTGTTTTGCAGCGGATAATTTGCTATAGGATTATATCGTGGAGAAAGGATGGGAAAGTATGAATACTGCTCAGAGAAGAACTGAAATTTTAAAGCTCCTTCAGCAGGCAGAAAAACCTGTGGCTGCCAGGGCGATGGCATCACAGTTCGGAGTAAGCAGACAGGTGATCGTGCAGGATATGGCTGTGATACGTGCATCTACACCGGGAATCCTGTCAACGACCAGAGGATATGTGCTGCAGCAGGATAAAGATATTGCATGCACCAGAGAATTTAAAGTACGCCATGGACAGGAGCAGGCAGCGGAGGAACTGAATCTGATCGTGGACTGTGGCGGGCGAGTGAAAAATATCAGCATCAGCCACAGGGTTTATGGCCGTGTCACTGCAGAAATGGATATTCGTTCCAGACAGGATGTGAATGAATTTGTCCAGGCAATCAACAGCAGCCATTCCAGCGTATTAAGCAGTGCTACTTCCGGGTATCATTATCATCTGATAGAAGCATCCAGCCAGGAAAGGCTGGATCTGATCGGAGAACAGTTAAAGAAAGCAGGTTTCCTTGCACCACTTCAGCCATGGGAAAAGGAAAAACATCATAATATATAAGTAAGAAGGGATTCAGAAGATGACAATAGCAGAAATTCAGCAGGAAATCCTGCGAATGAAAAAAGAACAGGATATCTGTATTCTTGCACACGCATATCAGGGTCAGGAGATTCTGGAAGTAGCAGACTATACAGGAGATTCCTATGGCCTGAGTGTACAGGCGTCCAAAAGAGACTGCAGCGGTGTGATTATGTGCGGCGTTCGTTTTATGGCAGAAACCTGCAAGATTTTAAGCCCGAAGAAGAGAGTATGGCTTGCTAATCCTGTAGCCGGATGTCCCATGGCAGAGCAGTTGGATCTGGAAGGTCTGCGTGAATTAAAAGCACAGTATCCGGATTATGCAGTTGTCGCCTATATTAATACAACTTCAGAACTGAAAACAGAATGTGACGTATGCGTTACGTCCTCATCAGCAGTTGAAATCTGCAAAAAGCTGGAGCAGGATAAGATTTTATTTATTCCGGATCCGAACCTGGGACACTACGTGGCAGAGAAGCTCCCGGAGAAAACTTTTGCATTTTACAAGGGCGGATGTCCGAGACATATCGTGGTCAGCGCAAAAGATGTAGAAAAAGCCCGCGCAGCGCATCCGGATGCACTTTTCCTGGTACACCCGGAATGCCGTCAGGAAGTAGCAGAGCAAGCTGATTATGTAGGATCCACTACAGGAATCATGGAATTTGCAAAGAAATCTGAACATAAAGAATTTATCATCGGAACAGAAAACAGCATTGTAGAGCATCTTCAGTTTGAATGTCCTGATAAGAAATTTTACCCGGTTGCAGTACAGCTTACATGCATGAATATGAAGGTTACCACCTTAATGGACATCTACAACTGCCTGAAAGGACAGGGCGGGGAAGAAATCTTCCTTCCGGAGAATATCATGGAAGGCGCCGGAAGATGCATTCACAGAATGGTGGAGCTGGGCGGCTGAATAATAATCTGAAATTTTCTGCTGGCTATTATGTCATGGAATTGATACAATAAAAGTAACGTTACTGATAACAGTAACAAAGTAACTACTCTGCAGTCTGATATCCTGGTATCTGTGAATAGAACAACAGATTGCTGAACAGTTACAGACAAAACAGCCTCAGGAGTAGAAAATTGAAAAACATACAGGCAGACATTAAATCAGGAAATTTTAAACAGGTGTATCTTCTCTATGGAGAGGAAGCATATCTGAAACAACAGTATAAACAGAATCTGGTAAAGGCACTGAATCCGGATGGTGATACTATGAACTTCAATCATTATGAAGGCAAGGGGATTGATGTAAAACAGTTGATCGACCTCTGTGAAACCATGCCATTTTTTGCGGAGCGCAGAGTGGTTTTGCTGGAAGATACAGGCTTTTTCAAAAATAAGTGTGAAGAACTGGCAGATTATATGAAAGAGCTGCCGGACTATCTGTATCTGGTTTTTGCAGAAACGGAAGTAGATAAGAGAAACCGCATGTACAAAGCAGTAAAATCTTGCGGCAGTATTGCGGAATTTATCAGACAGGATGAAAAAACTCTGATGCGCTGGGCGGCAGGAATCCTGGGGAAAGCCGGAAAAAAGATCACCCAGAGAGACATGGAACTTCTGCTGACCAAAACAGGAACTGATATGGGGAATCTCAGGATGGAGATGGAGAAGCTTATCAGTTATACAGAAGGCAGGGATGTGGTGACTGCAGAGGATATTGAAGAAATCTGCACCACCCAGACAACCAACAGAATTTTTGATATGGTGCGTGCAGTAACAGAGAAAAATCAGAAGCGTGCACTGGAACTTTATTATGATCTGCTGACATTGAAAGAGCCACCGATGAGGATCTTGTTTCTTCTTGCGAAGCAGTATCGCCAGCTGCTGTTGGCAAAACAGTTTGCGGCAGCAGGACTTGCGCAGACAGAAATAGCTTCGAAACTGGGAGTTCCCGGATTTGTTGTGAGAAACATTACAACATGTGCCAGAGCTTACACCATATCTGAACTGGAACAGGCAGTAAAAGATTTTGTGGATGCGGAAGAATCAGTAAAAACAGGGCGACTGGAAGATAAGCTGAGCGTAGAATTACTGATCATTAAGTACAGCAGTAAAGTAAAATAGGAAAAACGGTAACTGCCGGATATTCTGGCAGTTACAAAAGATAATAACAAAAAAAGACAGCCACATGACGGTGATGGCTGTCCTTTTTAATCATAAGCTTATAATTAAAAATTCAATCTATAATTAGTCAATGCTGTTAACAGCTTTAGATAAACGGGCAACTTTTCTTGCACAGTTGTTTTTATGATAAACACCTTTGGATGTAGCTTTGCTGATTGTGGAAACAGCATCCTTTAATGCTACTTCTGCAGCTGCCTTATCTTTATTTGCTACTGCTGCTTCAACTTTCTTCATAGAAGTTTTAACTGCAGATTTGATTGCTTTGTTTCTTGCTGCTTTAGTTCTGTTTACTAAAATTCTTTTCTTAGCAGATTTAATGTTAGCCAATTCGTACACCTCCAATTTAATTCGATAAAATATTATTATACTCCTGTCATAGAAACAGACACGGGCGCTCCTATGAACATGCTTATATATATTATCTCAAATACTCTTCCTTGTCAATACATATTTCTATAAAAAAAGCTAAAAATAGATATAAAGTTACTGTTCACACACCACTATCCCGCGAGGTGTTTTGGCATGAATATGCCAAAATCCCGAGACATACAAGCCAAAATTCCATTGCCGCAGGCAATCTGGAATGAATTTTGGCTACGTTACTGTGAACGGAGTGAACAGTAACGATATAAAAAGTTGTTATAAGAACGGAGCAAACAGTAACAAATATTGAATGAAGTACGGAGGGAAAAGAGATGCTGGATAATTACGGAATAAGAACAGATCTGGCGCTGGAGGCAACCGAACGGTTTACAGAGGAAAACGTAGAAGTCCGGGGAGTGGAGGTCCACGAAGATTATAATGAGGAGAAAGATATCCGTACCACTGTGGTAAAAATCACCACAGAAAATGGTGCCCGGACAATGGGACGGCCCCAGGGAAGCTATATTACGATAGAAGCTCCGGGGCTTTCTGTACATGATGAGGATTATCACAGAGAAATTTCCCTGGAAATCGCCCGTCATTTACAGAATGTGATCAATCTGGAGCGTGAGCTGTCCATTCTGGTAGTAGGTCTGGGAAATTCAGCGATCACAGCCGATTCCCTGGGGCCTCATGTGGTAGAAAATCTTCATATAACGAGACATATGATAAGAGAGTATGGCCTGCAGAGCCTTGGAAAAGAAAAAATGCACCGTATCAGTGGAATTATCCCGGGAGTAATGGCACAGACAGGCATGGAGACGTCTGAGATCATACAGGGAATCGTGGCAGAGACAAAGCCGGACATAGTGATTGCCATTGATGCGCTGGCAGCAAGAAGCACCAGACGCCTGAACCGTACGATCCAGATTACAGACACAGGAATCAACCCGGGTTCCGGTGTAGGCAATCACAGAGTGGGGCTTACAGAGGAAAATCTGCAGGTAAAAGTGATCGGGATCGGAGTACCCACCGTAGTAGATGCGGCAACTATCGTCCATGATTCCATGGCACACCTTCTGGAAGCGCTGGAAGAGGCAGAACAGAAAGAATTTCTGGAAGAAATGATATCGCCCCATCTTCACACCATGTTTGTAACTCCCAAAGATGTGGATGAGACAGTAAAATACCTGAGTTTCACAATCTCAGAAGGACTGAACATGGCGTTTGAGGAAATAGGCGGCTGACCGGAAAATTGTTCCGTCAGTGTGAACAGGGTATAAATGGGAAAACATGGACATAGGATAAGTCAAGAGGTGATCCATGTGACAAACGTTCAGAAAGCGTTCTGCATTCTGCTTAGCATGTGCTTTTTTGCTACTCTGGCAGTATTGCCAGGGACATTTTTTACAGGAGAAAATGTGTACAGGCATCTGCCCCTGTACCGCTTTCTGGAAAAAAGAGCTCATATGAGTTCTTGTGAAGATATTGAAACCTATAAAAAAATAGCAGGAGAAAACGGAAAATATCTGGGAGAGCGTGCACAGTCCGAACAATTGCTGGCAGAAAAAGGTGAATCTGAAGAATTACAGATACCAGAATCTACACCGGTACCGAAAGAAACAGCAATTCCTTCGAAAACAGTAAAATCAGCGAAAATATCAGAGTCAGCGAAAATATTAGAATCAGAACAAACTTCAAAAAAATCAGACAAGACACCTAAACCGAAAAAGATAACTGCGTCACCGGAAAATCATGAAACGGACAAATCACAGAAGCCGCAAGAGTCAGCAGCGCAGAATGACCAAAATATTCAGAACAGCACAGAAACCATTGCTGCTGCAGTTCCTCATCCAATAATCGACCTGTCCCCCGAAAAACTGGCAGATTATAATTATCTTCTGGGACAATTCTATATCGTAGATTCCAACACAGAAGCAGATGCCGTACAGATTAATGCCGAAGATTTTCTGAAACAGGACTTAAAAATTACCAAAGAAACCGATACCCCTCAGATTCTGATCTATCACAGCCATTCGCAGGAAACCTTTGCAGATTCCAGAGAAGGGGAAGAATCCGACACGATTGTAGGAGTAGGAGATTATCTGACACAGCTTCTCACAGAAAACTACGGTTATCAGGTAGTCCATCTCAAAGAGCAGTTTGACATGGCAGGCGGTGAACTGGACCGCAGCGCTGCTTATGATTATGCCCGCGATTATCTGGAACCTTATCTTCAGGAAAACCCGGATATCCAGGTGATCATAGACCTGCACCGGGACGGCGTCCCTGAAGACCGGCATCTTGTAACAGAGATCAATGGAAAACCCACAGCTCAGATCCTTTTTTACAATGGACTGAGTTATACGACATCCAAAGGTTCCCTGGACTATCTGCCAAATCCATACATACAGCAAAATCTGGCATTTTCCTTTCAGCTGGAATACCAGGCAGCCCAATACTATCCTCAATTTTACCGGGGAATTTACCTTGCAGGTTACCGCTACAATCTCCACCTCCGTCCCCGCTCCCTTCTTCTGGAAGCCGGAGCCCAGACCAACACTGTCCAGGAAGTAAAAAATGCCATGGAACCATTTGCCGACATCTTAGACAAGGTACTGCAAGGCTGAATTCCAATTACCAGGATGTTTCTGGTTCTACTATCCCGCGAGGTGTTTTGGCATGAATATGCCAAAATCCTGAGACATACAAGCCAAAATCCCATTGCCGCAGGCAATCTGGAATGAATCTTGGCTGCGTTACTGAGAACGGAGTGAACCA
>NZ_JBWJVQ010000251.1:0-3777 GCF_056339875.1 Blautia sp. ZXY-1-C6 | reverse complement strand
TCACTTATGCCTAATGCAATTTATGAGTTGCCCTATGATGGAGCAAAAGAGATGTTGTTGGTTAATAATGTTGATAACAAAGATTTCCTGACAAGATTGTTTGTCGCTATGTATGATGAACTTCCTGCACAAAAAAAGAAGAAGTCATAAAATCGAAATTTGTAGGAATAGGTATTCAGGAAAATATACAGAAAATCACGCATTTGTGGGGATGATACGAATCGTGTCATACATGTGAAAGAGCGATTCTTACGTCATTTTACGCTTTTTGATAAGGTGAAATCGTCGAAAAGACAAACCAATATAGAAAGGACGTATAATGATGAAAAAGAATGGAAAACAAGTTTTATTTTTAGGAGGTATATTTATTATAGCGTTTGCAATATGGACAGCTTTGATCCAGATGGTAGACGTGCAGCCACTGGGGCAGAATGCAACGAATATTGGATTTGCAACATTCAATTGCTGGTTTCATCGTTTAACAAATGTTAATATGACAATTTATACGATTACCGATTGGATGGGTCTGATTCCTTTAGTTGTATGCCTGATTTTTGCAGGTATTGGACTGGTTCAGTTAATAAAGAGAAGAAGTCTCTTCAAAGTGGATCCCGATATCATTATCCTGGGAGTTTATTATGTTATAGTGATACTGGCATACTTCATTTTTGAGATCATCCCAATCAATTACAGACCAATTTTAATCAATGGAATTATGGAGGCTTCTTATCCTTCTTCAACGACTCTACTGGTATTGTGCGTGTTGCCGACTTTGGTTGAACAGATCCAGCGAAGAATGTCATGTTCTACATTGAAAAGAATCATAACGATTCTAGCAATCGCTTTTTCTGCATTCATGGTTATCGGCAGATTGATTTCCGGAGTACATTGGTTTACGGATATTGTGGGTGGTGTATTGTTAAGTGCCGGATTATTTACTGTTTATAAGGCAGTAGTTATGCTAACAATAAAAAAGTGAAATAAAAAAGGAGGTGCAGGAGGTGGAATTCCATGAAAAGCTTCAGGAATTAAGAAAGAGCCGAGGTTTGACACAAGAAGAACTAGCCGAGGCATTATTTGTTTCAAGAACTGCAATTTCAAAATGGGAATCCGGAAGAGGATATCCGAGCATAGATTCATTAAAGGAAATATCCAGATATTTCTCTGTGTCCATTGATGAGCTGTTATCCGGAGATCAGTTGGTTTTGATTTCTGAAAAAGAAAACAAGTCAAATCTCAATGGTCTATGTGACTTGTTATTTGGATTTACCGATTTGCTCTCTTTGATGCTTATTTTTCTTCCATTGTATTCCAAACCGGTTGATGGATATATCTATTCAGTAAGTCTTATTGAGTATGTAGATAATGAAATTTGGATTCGTATGACATACTGGGGTCTTTTTATCGCATTAACGATTATTGGAATTGTGAATATTTTAATGGTCAATTTCAAATTTGAAAAGGGAAAAAAGGTGATTACTTTTTTGTCTGTAGGGCTTAGTATTATTACTGTTTTGTATCTGGCGATTGCGAGAGAACCATATGCAGTAACAGTGGCTTTTCTGTTGTTACTTATAAAAGGAGGTCTACTTTATAAACGAGCTATGGCCGGTCGATAAGGAGTTGAGCCATACAAATTCCAGTTTTGAGAATTGAAAAAAACGGAATTTACTTATTAAGACATATAAACTGTTGACAATAAAGCTCCTATATAGTATGTTTTTAATAAACTACTATATAGGAGCTTTTGTATGGAAATGAATGGAGGATTTCTTGTTACCAAAATAAAACAGCTTGGAGACCGGATTTTCGAGAAGATTCTCAGTGAAAAGAATATTGATGCGTTTAATGGAGCCCAGGGGCGTATTCTTTATGTGCTGTGGCAGAAGGATGGTATTTCAATCAGGTCACTCTCGACTAAATGCGGATTAGCGATAACATCTCTTACTACGATGCTGGAAAGAATGGAAAATCAAGGGCTGATAAGCCGTGTTCAGTCTGAAACGGACAAGAGGAAAACGCTCCTGTTTCTGACTGAGAAAGCACATGCCTTAAAGGGCGAGTACGATTCTGTATCTGATGAGATGGGCAGTATTTACTACAAAGGTTTTTCAGAGGAAGAAATTATCCGGTTTGAGGAATGCCTCGACCGCATCAGAAAGAATCTTGAGGAGTGGCAGAAGTCATGAGTATTTGTATCAAAGATCAGATTCAGAACATGAATATCGTCATTGGCTGCACAGTGGGGTGTACATATTGCTATGCCCGCAACAACGTGAAACGCTGGCATATGATTGATGATTTCGCTGACCCTGAATTCTTTCCGGGTAAACTCAAGATGATGGAAAAGAAACGTCCGCAGAACTTTCTTCTTACCGGCATGAGCGATCTCTCTGGATGGAAGCCGGAATGGAGAGACGAGGTATTTGCAAAGATCCGTGAAAATCCACAGCATCAGTTCCTGTTCCTTACCAAGCGACCTGATTTGCTGGATTTTGATACCAATCTGGAAAACGCATGGTTTGGCGTTACGGTGACGAGGAAAGCAGAACGGTGGCGTATCGACGCCCTTCGGAAAAACGTCAGAGCAAAACATTACCATGTTACCTTTGAGCCGTTATTCGATGATCCCGGCACAGTTGACCTTTCCGGAATCAATTGGATCGTTGTCGGCACCATGACCGGAGCTCAGAGCAGGAAGATTCATACGGAGCCGGAATGGGCATGGTCTCTGACGGACCAGGCACATAAGCTCGGCATTCCGGTGTTTATGAAGGAAGATCTTGTCCCTATCATAGGGGATGAAAATATGATTCAGGAAATGCCGGAAGAATTTAATAAAGTGTTAGAGGTACAGAAATTATGGAAGAAGTAATAAATGGAATCCTCATTCGTGAGGTGGAAACAAAGAACATCATGACTAAGTCTAGTCTGCCGGTAGGCGGTTACTCGGTCAATCCCTATGTGGGCTGTACACATGCCTGCAAGTATTGCTATGCTTCTTTTATGAAGCGCTTTACCGGGCACAAGGAGGAATGGGGCACTTTCCTTGATGTGAAGCATTGGCCGGAAATTAAAAATCCGAAGAAATATGCCGGACAGCGGGTGGTCATCGGTTCTGTGACAGATGGCTACAATCCACAGGAGGAGCAATTCGGGAATACCAGAAAACTTCTGGAGCAGCTGATCGGCAGTGACGCAGATATTCTGATCTGCACAAAGTCGGATCTTGTGGTACGGGATATTGATCTGTTGAAGAAGCTTGGACGTGTAACCCTTTCATGGTCGATCAACACACTAGATGAAAATTTCAAGAACGATATGGATTCTGCTTCGAGCATTGAGCACCGTATCGCTGCTATGAAGCAGGTATATGAGGCAGGTATCCGTACAGTCTGTTTCGTATCCCCGGTATTCCCCGGTATCACGAATTTTGAAGCAATCTTTGAGCGGGTAAAGGATCAGTGCGATCTGTTCTGGCTCGAAAATCTCAATCTTCGAGGCGGTTTCAAAAAGACAATTATGGATTATATCGCCGGAAAATATCCTGATCTGGTACCACTTTACGACGAGATCTATAACAAGCATAACCGCAGCTACTTTGAAGCACTTGAAGTAAAAGCTGAGAAAATGGCTAAGAAGTATGATTGTGCCTTTGTGGATAATGAAATGCCTTATGGCAGAGTCCCGCAGGGGCATCCGGTGATCGTAGATTATTTCTATCATGAGGAAATCCGTGGGACAGAGAATACCGGAAAAAGAAATCGCTAACTTCCA
>NZ_JBWJVQ010000250.1:0-11747 GCF_056339875.1 Blautia sp. ZXY-1-C6 | reverse complement strand
CATGCTGATCGCCTGTGCGATTCCATTGGTATTTGAAGAATACCACAGCATATCATGTTCCTGATCATAGGCAAGTCCGCCTACATGAGGCAGACCTGGCAGGACTACCTCTTTGATAAATCTGTGAGTTTCTTTGTTGATCACATAAATAACAGAGTTATGTTTTTCCGTATGACAATAGGCACTTACAAGTACATACTCATCGGTCACTGCAAGTCCCTGAGGAGTCATGGAAGTACATACCGCCTGTTTTGTACCCTCTACATTCAGGAATGTTCTTGTATATCTCAGTCCGGGAATAATATAAGTTCCGTACTCTTTTTCTTTTTTTCTGCCCTCAAAGGCAAAGGTATTTAACTCCTCCTGCTGCGACAGCATCTGTATCTGTCCGCGTAATGAATACACTGCAGCATCCTGGTTGGTTACCGGATATTTTGCAGGAGGTTCCGTCTTACCCCTGTATACGAAAGCATATCCCCAGAAAGCCAGTCCAAGTGCCAGTACTGCTACAAGAATCTTCACTGCCAGTCTTCGGATTTCTTTCTTCGTTTGTCTGTTCATGTCTTACCCAAGTATGATGTCTTCATATTTCCAGTTGATTTCCATGGGATTCATTGCCCATACTGCTCCACTGTAACCGTCTTCCATATCAAGCAGCATATGACTGCCTTCATCCATGGATATAGTCCTCATGTCTCTGGAAAGCCCCTCACCGGTCCATTTGATATAAGCTTCCCTCAGTACCCACTGTTCAAAAAATTTCTTTTCCACATTTATATCTGAGAGAATTTCCAGATACTGTTCCCGGGGTACCATACGTCTGAGCATTCTTTCATAATTGGCTCTGCAATGAATCTGCACATCAATTCCAACCTCCTGATCAGCCAGAATACATACCACATATTTTCCGGAATGACTGATATTATAATGCAGGGACGGACGATAGGAAAGGAATGGTTTTCCATGTTCTCCCTCTGCTCTGGGTTCATTGTACAGATTGATTCCATATTCTTTTTTCAGTGCGATTTCCAGAAGTTTCTCTGCGATCATATGCTCCATATGTGCGCCTTCATATTCTTCCCGTATTTTTGTACAGTAAATAATTCCTTTATTCATAGGCCTGTCTCCTCAAGAAACCGGGAAGGCTCCCGTTCCTTCTCATACTGGCGTTTCACATAGGCAAGCACCAGCTTCTTTTTCGCCCTGGTCATCCCTACATAAAACAATCTTCGTTCTTCTTCCACTGCTTCTGCCAAAACCGCCTTGCGATATGGAATACTTCCTTCATTAACATTCAGAATATACACAATATCATATTCCAGACCTTTTACCGCATGGAGTGTGGATATAGTCACTCCTTCTTTTTTATCCTGCTGTTTCCTTGCCTGTTCATTCAGGCGCTTCGTATATTCTTCTATGTAAGCCTGCCACTTCACCAGGGTTTTCATGCCTTTTGCACTCTCATGGATCCGGTCCAGGGTCTCAAGCAGTTCCTCTGGTTTTATTTTACGATACTGTGCATATTCACGCAAGTATTCTTCGAATCCCATTCCTTTTCTGATAAAATTAATCGCAGCAAAAGGGGAAAGAGTACCAAGAATCCTCAGATGCGTTTCCAGTGTGGTAATCCTGTCGCACATCCAGTCTTTGTCTTTATAATATTCCCGAAGTTCATTAAAATTAATCTGCGAACTGTTCAACGCTTCTCTGGAAATATAGCGATTTGGCCGGTTCATGATCTCCAGCAAATTCTTCCTGCTCCTGTCTCCTGCTGCCATTTCAAGATAAGCCAGAAGCGCCCGGCAGATCCAGTGGCGGAAAAGATTGGGAAGCTGTTCTTTCATTGTAAAAGGAACCTGATATTCCATCAGCACATTGATCAGACCTTCCGATTCCTGATTTGTACGAAGCAGGATTGCCGTATTCAGCAGATCCTCGCCGCGCTCCATTCTTTTTTTCAGTGCTGCCACCACGCACATATACTCTTCTCTTGGATTATCAAATTCCTTGCACGTCACAGGCATCCCTTCTTCATTTGGAGTATCCAGCTGCTTTTTGAAACGTCTGGTATTACATCCGATCACTTCCATGGCTGTACGCAGGATATTCTTACTGCACCGGTAATTCACATTCAGAAGGACTGTCTCTGCCTTCGGATAATCCTTTGTAAAATTTAACATAATCTCTGGTCTTGCGCCCCGGAAATGATAGATGGACTGGTCATCATCCCCTACAATAAACAGGTTATTGACAGGTGCCGCCAGCATCTGCAAAATCTTGTATTGTAAGCTGTTGATATCCTGAAACTCATCCACCAGAATGTAGACAAATTTTCTTCTCCATGCATTCAGGATATCCTGTCTCTGGGAAAAAAGTTCATAACAACAGAGGATCATATCATCAAAATCCAGCTTGCGTTTCGCCTTCAGAGCCTGCTTATAGCCATGAAAAATGTCCCTGAATATCTCGTCCGAGCAACAGGATGCATAATAATGCTCCGGAGAAATACAGTTCCCCTTTACAACACTGATTTCCCTGGCAACTTCTTCAATGAAATCTCCCTCCTGAGCCATTTCCTGTCCATATTTCTCAGTCATCTCACGTAGAATACTGAATTTCTCTTCCTCAGAAAGAATATTGGCCGCACTCAGATGATAGGCCGCTTTCAAAATCCCATAAAAAATTCCGTGGAAAGTTCCAAAAGTCACTTCGCTTCTGTTCTGTCCCACGAATTTCAAAAACCGTTCTTTCATCTCTGTTGCCGCTGCTCTGGAAAAAGTTACAACCAAAATAGAAGAAGCCGGTATCTTCCCCTCATTGATCATGTATGCAGTTCTCTCCACAATAACGGAAGTTTTCCCCGAGCCGGGACCTGCCAGGACCATCATAGGTCCTGACAGGTGAGTGATTGCCCGAAGTTGAGATGGATTTCTCTTCATATTTATTTGCTTAATTTCTCAATAGCTGCCTTTACTCGTTTGATTGTCTCGTCTTTACCGATGATCTCCATGATCTCAGTAGCACCGGCCGGCGTCATCTGCTTGCCGGAAACAGCAGTACGCAGAGGCCACATTACATATCCGTTCTTATAACCATGCTCTTTTACAAATGCACTTAATGTTTCAAATAACGGATCATTTGTATAATCTTCCTGTTCTTCCAGAACCGGAAGTACTTCTTTTAATACTGTAAGAGAAGTCTCTTCATTTGTCTTCATTTTCTTATGGCAGTACATGGCGGAATCATATTCCGGTACTTCCTCAAAGAAGTCAATCAGAGCCGGAATGTCAGGGAATGTTTCGATTCTGGTCTGTACCATTCCTGCAATCTTCTTGAAGTTGTAGTCTTTCTTCAGAACTTCTTTCATATACGGAAGTGCTCTCTCATAGAATTCATCCGCATCCATTTTCTTGATATACTCACCATTCATCCAACGAAGTTTCGCAATATCAAATACTGCCGGAGATTTATTGATATGATGATAATCAAATGCCTGTACCAGTTCATCCAGTGTAAAGATCTCTCTGTTGTCAGAAGGACTCCATCCGAGAAGTGCCACATAGTTGACGATCGCTTCTGAAACAAATCCCTGATCAAGCAGGTCTTCATAAGAGGAATGTCCACAACGTTTGGAAAGCTTCTGGTGTGTCTCATCTGTGATCAGCGGACAATGTACATAAACCGGGATATCCCATCCGAAAGCTTCGTAGATACGGTTGTATTTCGGAGCTGAGGAAAGATACTCGTTACCTCTTACTACGTGTGTGATCTCCATTAAATGGTCATCGATTACGTTTGCAAAGTTATAAGTTGGGTATCCGTCAGATTTGATCAGGATCAGATCTTCCAGTTCCTCATTGTTTACTGTGATATCTCCGTAGATTACATCATGGAATGTTGTAGTTCCCTCTGTTGGCATATTGAAACGGATTACGTGTGGTTCTCCTGCATCAAGACGACGCTGTACTTCTTCTTTGGAAAGTTTAAGGCAGCGTTTGTCATAAATGGAAATCTCTTTTCCTGCCACAACACGTTTCATACCTTCCAGTTCTTCCTTCTTACAGAAACAGTAGTATGCATCACCCTGTTCTACTAACTGCTGTGCATATTTCAGATAGATTCCCTGTGCCTGACGCTCACTCTGAACATACGGTCCAAAGCCTTTGTCCTTGTCCGGACCTTCATCATGGAGAAGTCCTGTTTTTGCAAGAGTACGGTAGATAATATCTACAGCGCCTTCTACGTAACGTTCCTGGTCTGTATCTTCAATACGGAGGATGAAATCTCCGCCTTCATGTTTTGTAATAAGGTATGCATATAATGCTGTTCTTAAATTTCCAACATGCATTCTGCCTGTAGGGCTTGGTGCAAATCTTGTTCTGATCTTGGTCATAACTTTTTTCACTCCTGAATTTTTTATATATTCAAAATCTGTAAAAAAAGACCCTGCTTAAAAGCAGCGTCTTTCTACTTTCGGGTTTATTATACGTCAGAGGCTTTCTTATTTCAAGTCGGGATGAGGGAAAATTTTAATGTTTTTTGGGAAGGGACGCATGGGAAGCAATTATGTTTGGGGGCTCAGTTTCGGAACCATTGTATTTCTAGGCATTCGGGAAGCCGCTAAAATCATGAGCCGCTCTCTCAAACTCGCTCCGTTGCAAACTCCGCTCAGACAGTGAAACGATCGGCTCATAACGCGGCTTCCCAAATACCAAGAACTACAATGAACCCTCAAATTCGCCCCCAAACATAATTGCTTCCCATGCTGACTATCGGCTATATAACATATTTAGTGTACAACAATAAAGAATATACCACTCCTGACTTTACAGAACAATTAGCCAAATAACATATCTGCTACACAACATAACTATAGTAACCCTAAGAAAGTGCATGACAACTTGCAACAAAACAGCGCAGAAAAATATTTTATTTGGAGTGCATTTGCAGGGGTCTTAGATATTCTTAGTTCTCAGAAATCCGCGTTATGAGCCGGCTGCATCACTGTCTGAGCGAAGTTTGCAACGGAGCGAGTTTGACAAGACGGCTCATGCCTTTAGCAGATTTCTGAGAGCTTAGAATATCTTAGACCCCGAAACCGCACTCCAAATAAAATATTTTTCTGCGCGTCCCTCTTGCCATTCACACGCTACATCTTACGAAATCTCTCATACCTTTCCTGCGCGATCTGTTCTCCACTTTTACCACTCTGTTTCTCCAGAAACTGCTTCATTCTAATCTTCATATACTCTGCAATTTCCGGCAAATTCTCCTCACTTGCAGGATATTCCTCCGGTATGATCCGTTCAATGATTCCCAGTTCTTTCAGATGAGCCGCCGTTACTTTCATGACCTCTGCAGCTTCCGGTGCCTTTCTGCTGTCTTTCCAGAGAATGGAAGCGAAACCTTCAGGTGAAAGGATGGTGTAGGTTGCATTTTCCATCATCCAGACTTCATTGCCAACTGCAAGTGCAAGTGCACCGCCACTGCCGCCTTCACCAATTACAACCGAAAGAACCGGCACCTTCAAATCGGACATTTCCAGAAGATTCCTTGCAATGGCTTCGCCCTGTCCCCGTTCTTCTGCTTCCAGTCCACAGAATGCCCCCGGAGTGTCTACAAATGCAATGACTGCACGTCCGAATTTCTCTGCCTGTTTCATCAGTCGAAGAGCCTTTTTGTACCCTTCCGGTGATGGCATTCCGAAGTTACATCTGATGTTTTCTTTTGTAGTATGCCCTTTACGGATTCCGATTACTGTAACGGGCTGTCCGTCCAGTGTAGCAATGCCGCCGATGATGGCATTGTCGTCTCTGACACCTCTGTCACCATGAAATTCCATGAAATCATCAAAAATGGCATCAATATATTCCGCTGCTGACGGACGGTCACTGCTTCTGGCAATCTGGACTCTATCCCAGGCTGTGAGATTTTTTTGTTTCTTCTGCTTTTTCTTTTTGCCAAAAGTATCGAAAGATCTGGCAGATGTTTCCTGTGGAAATTCTCCGTAACATTTTCTGGTATCATGCAGTTTCAGGATCAGCGAAAGAACATCCCGCATAGAGCCTCGTTCAACAATTCCGTCGAGAAATCCATGTTCCAGAAGAAATTCCGGTCTCTGGAAGCCCTCCGGCAGTTTCTGACCTATAGTCTGTTCAATGACTCTCGGGCCGGCAAATCCGATCAGTGAGCCTGGCTCTGCAAGGATAATATCTCCAAGCATGGCAAAGCTTGCTGTAACGCCACCGGTAGTCGGGTCTGTCAGCACAGATGTGTAGAGAAGCCCTGCCTGAGAGTGACGTTTAATGGCTGCGGAGGTTTTTGCCATCTGCATCAGTGATACGATTCCTTCCTGCATTCTGGCACCGCCGGAGCAACAGAACAGAATGACCGGAAGTCCCTGTTTTGTTGCTTCTTCAAATGAGCGGGTGATCTTTTCTCCCACCACATATCCCATGGAAGCCATGAGAAATCTGGTATCCATGGCTCCGATCACTGTACGGATTCCTCCGATGGTGGCTTCTCCGATGAGAATTGCCTCATCAAGGTGTGTTTTTTCTCTCAGATCCTCAATTTTCTGCGGATAATCCGGATAGTCCAGTGGATTACTGTTGTCAATTCCTGTGAACCACTCTTTAAAACTTCCTTTATCTGCGATCATTTTGATCCGGCGTTTCGCACTGATTCTGAAATATCCTCCGCATTTCGGGCACACATAGGCGTTGGATATTACGTCTTCTCTGTAAACCATTTCTCCGCACTTTGGACATTTGATCCATAAGCCTTCAGGTACGGAAACAGATGCGGCCTGTTTATGCCGGTCTTCTGAAACTGTTTTCTTAAAAAATCTCTTCAAGTCTGCCATTAAAATCCTGCTCCTTTATGTAACCCAATTTGATGTTCTTTCAGACAACAAAATAACATTAATAACTATTAATCAAACTAATTCTGTCAAAAATTATTTTATCGATTTGCTTATCAATTACCTTTCAATAATAAATATGTAATTTCTGCTGAACTATAAAATATATTTGCACCAGTTTTCTTTTACAGATCCGGATAATGCTGCGGAATGAAATCTGTGGTGATATTTCCTTCCTGAAAATCCGGCTGATTGAGAAGTTCATACAGAAAATCCACGTTAGTTTTTACTCCTTCGATGGCAACTTCTCCAAGTGCACTGATCATCTTTCGAATGGCACTGCGGCGGTCTTTGTCATAAACAATGATCTTGGCAATCATAGAATCATAGTAGGGCGGAATTGCGTAGTCATTATAAACTGCTGTATCCACGCGGATTCCGTTTCCACCGGGAAGATGTAAGTCAGTGATCTTACCCGGGCATGGCATGAAATGTCTCTCAGGATCCTCGGCATTGATTCTGCATTCCATGGCGTGGCCGCGGATTTCTATGTCTTTCTGCTGAACGCTTAACGGTTCACCTGCCGCAATGCAGATCTGCTCTTTGATCAGATCTACACCAGACACAAATTCTGTTACCGGATGTTCTACCTGGATTCTGGTGTTCATTTCCATGAAATAAAATTCTCCGGACTGATTCAGAAGAAATTCTATGGTTCCTGCACTTTCATAGCCTGCTGCCTTTGCTGCCCGTACTGCTGTCTCACCCATTTTCTTTCTCAGATCATCAGAGATTGCGATACATGGAGACTCTTCGATCATTTTCTGGTGACGTCTCTGAACAGAGCAGTCTCGTTCTCCCAGATGAACTACATTTCCGTATTTATCCGCAAGAATCTGCACTTCAACATGTCTGGGATTCTCCACAAACCGTTCCAGATACATGGTATTATCGGAGAAGGAATGGACCGACTCCTGCTGTGCTGTCTCAAACAATTTGGCAAATTCCTGTTCATTTCCGGCTACACGCATTCCTTTTCCACCGCCGCCTGCTGATGCTTTGATCATGACCGGAAAACCGATTTCCTTTACAGCTTCCAAAGCCTGCTCTACTGTGTAGACCGGTTCCTTTGTGCCGGGCACTACCGGGACTTTAGCTTTCCGCATTGTGTTTTTCGCCTCAGATTTATTTCCCATTCTGGAAATTACTTCTGCGGAAGGACCAATAAATGCCACATTACATTTCTCACACATTTCCACAAAACGGCTGTTCTCTGAGAGAAATCCGAATCCCGGGTGGATTGCTTCTGCTTTTGTGGCAATGGTAGCACTTAAGATTCGCTCCATGTTCAGATAGCTGTCTGATGACTGTGCCTTTCCGATGCATACTGCTTCATCTGCAAGCTGGGTATGCAGGGCATCTCTGTCTGCTTCTGAGTATACGGCTACTGTGCGGATTCCCATCTCACGACATGCCCGGATGATCCTCACTGCAATTTCACCACGATTGGCGATCAAAATTTTATTAAACATCTGTTATGCTCCTACTGCAAAAGTCAGCTCTGCGATCACTGCTACCTTACCGTCCTGGTTTGTTGCTTTTGCTTTTCCCACTCCCATGGGACCTTTTTCCTTAATGATCTCTACTTCGAGAGTAAGGGTATCTCCGGGAACTACCTTGTTCTTGAATTTTGCATTGTTGATCGATGCAAAATATGCGATCTTTCCTTTATTTTCCGGTTTACTCAGAATTGCAACTGCGCCTGTCTGCGCAAGCGCCTCAACGATCAGAACCCCCGGCATAACCGGTTCCTGTGGGAAATGTCCTGCAAAATGCGGTTCATTATAGGTAACACATTTCTTTCCTGTTGCCTTCACACCCGGCACCAGTTCTTCAATAGTATCAATCAGGAGGAACGGGTGTCTGTGGGGAATGATCTCCATGATTTCTTTTGTTGTAAGTTTCATAGTTTTTTACCTCCTTCTTCTATTCTATCACAAACATCGGCTGTCCGAACTCTACCATCTGCTCGTTTTCTACAAGGATTTCTTTTACTGTACCATCAAATTCTGATTCAATCTCGTTCATCAGCTTCATTGCTTCCACAATGCCAAGGACCTGACCTTTGCTTACTTTATCTCCTATTTTTACAAAGGGGGGATTTTCCGGAGAAGATGCTGCATAATAGGTACCTACAAGAGGAGATTTTACCACACTTCCTGTCTGTACTTCATCGTTAACAGCATTGACGGATTCTACATGTACAGCCTGCTGCACTACCGGCTGATACTGCTGAGCATCTGCCGGATCAGTATTGACTGCCATCTGCTGTACAATTGTTTTCTCTTTTGACATGGAAATATTTAAGGTATCGTCCTGCAGGTTAAATTCTGTGAGATCTGAATCGCTGACTGCGTGGATCAGTTCTAATATATTTGCCAGTTCCATTTATTTCCTCCTGCTGAAATAGCTATATTATAAGATCACTGTCGTATATTGTTTTCAAAATCACCATACCATTTATTATCTGCGTGATCAGTCTTCGTACTTTTTAATAAGTAAGGATGCGTTATGTCCGCCAAAGCCAAGAGAATTGGTAAGTGCATATTTGATATCCATCTTTACATTACCGTTTCCTACATAATCCAGGTCACACTGTTCATCCGGCACCTTATAACCAACAGTCTGATGGATCAGGCCTTCCTGAAGTTCTTTTACACAGGTGATCACTTCCACTGCACCGGCAGCTCCCAGAAGATGTCCTGTAATAGATTTTGTAGAATTTATTTTCATTTCTTTTGCGTGTTCACCAAATGTTTTCTTAATGGCAATTGTTTCAAATAAGTCATTATGATGTGTGCTTGTACCATGTGCATTTACATACCATACATCATCTGTGGAAATTCCTGCTTCTTTTACAGCCCATTCCATAGCTTTGGCAGCACCGGAACCGTCCTCTGCAGGGGATGTAATGTGATAAGCATCTCCTGTTGCACCATATCCGACAACCTCGCCAAGGATTTTCGCTCCACGTGCTTTGGCATGCTCCAGTTCTTCCAGAACTACCACGCCGGCACCCTCACCCATTACAAAACCGCTTCTTTCTTTGTCAAAAGGGATGGAACATCTCTCAGGATCTGTGGATGAGGTCAATGCTGTCAGTGCCGCAAAACCACCAAAGCCTGTTGGTGTGATAGCAGCTTCCGTTCCACCTGCAACCATAACATCTGCATCAGAGCACTGAATAGTACGGTATGCTTCTCCAATGCTGTGGGTTCCTGTTGCACAGGCAGTTACAACATTAATGTTCTTTCCGCGGAGTCCAAACTGAATGGAAACATTTCCGGATGCCATATTGGAGATCAGAAGAGGAATCATCAGAGGATTCAGTCTTCCTGGTCCCTTTGTGTTGAGAATTTCGCAGGATTTCTCTACCACCTGCATACTTCCGATACCGCTTCCCACGCTACAGCCTACACGGAAGGGATCTTCTTTTGTCATATCCAGTCCGGACTGCTCAATAGCTTCTTTTGCTGCTGCTACCGCATACTGGCTGAAAAGCTCCATACGTTTTGCAGATTTGAAATCCATATAATCCTTTGGATTAAAATTGTTGATCTCTGCTGCCATATGCGCTCTGTAATTTGTGGAATCAAAACGTGTTACTTCTGCAAAGTTTGTTTTTCCTTCTTTTACGCTGTTCCAGAATTCTTCTACACTAAGGCCTACCGGAGTGATTGCTCCCATACCTGTAATTACAACTCTTCTCATTTTGTTCTCCTTATTTATACGTTCATACCGCCATCTACGCTGATGACCTGTCCTGTAATATAGTCTGCTTTGTCTGATGCCAGAAATACCGCTGTATTTGCAATATCCTCCGGTTTTCCGAAACGTCCCAGGATAATCTGCTTACATGCATTTTCCCTGATTTCTTCTGAGAGTACTTCTGTCATCTCTGTGTCTACAAATCCGGGTGCAATGGCATTTACCGTAATTCCCCGGCTGCCCAGCTCTCTTGCCATTGTTTTTGTCAGACCGATCACACCTGCTTTGGATGCAGCATAATTTGCCTGGCCCACATTTCCGAGGATTCCGGAAACAGAAGAAATATTGATGATCTTTCCACTTCTCTGTTTCAGCATCTGACGGGCACTGTGACGGATTGTATTGAATGTACCTTTCAGGTTTACATTAAGTACAGAATCGAAATCCTCTTCTTTCATTTTCATGATCAGACCATCTTTGGTAATTCCTGCATTATTAACCAGAATATCAAGGTGTCCATATTCTTTAACTATATCTTTAATCATTGCTTCACAGGCTGCGAAATCACTGACATTGCATTTATATATGGAAGCTTTTCCACCGTTTTCTTCGATGGTCTGTTTTACTTCCTTCGCTCTCTCTTCAGAACCATTGTAATTGATAACCACCTCTGCACCTTCCTTTGCAAGAGCAATAGCAATGGCTCGTCCGATTCCACGTCCTGCACCTGTAATCAGGACAATTTTATTTTTCAGCATTTTACAGACACTCCTTTCTCACTTCATCCAGATCTTCTGTTTTCTCAACATGTAATGCTTTTACATTTCTGTTGATCTTTTTGAGAAATCCTGTCAGAGTTTTTCCCGGTCCAATCTCAATAAAAGTATCTACACCATCATCAATCATCTGTTCTACACACTGCTGCCAGCGCACAGAGGATGAAACCTGGCTGACAAGCAATTCCTTTACCTGCTCCGGTCCTGTCACATACTGTGCAGTTACATTTGTCACATAAGGTACTGTAAATGACTGGATTTCTACCTTCTCAAGTTCTTGTCCCAGTTTTTCCCCTGCGCCTTTGAGAAGCTCACAGTGAAATGGGCCACTGACTTTGAGA
>NZ_JBWJVQ010000249.1:0-9026 GCF_056339875.1 Blautia sp. ZXY-1-C6 | reverse complement strand
TGTGTGTGCTTGCAACTTCCGGGTCCCGGAGCTACCAATCTGGTAACAGGAATCGCTACCGCATACATGGATTCCGTACCAATGGTGGCAATCACATGTAATGTAGGAACACCGCTGCTCGGAAAGGATTCTTTCCAGGAGGTTGATATTACAGGAATTGTAATGCCTATTACAAAGCACAGCTTTATCGTAAAAGACATTACTACTCTGGCAGACACTGTACGCAGAGCATTCTATATTGCAAAGAGCGGACGTCCCGGTCCTGTGCTTGTAGATGTGACCAAGGATGTGACAGGTGCGAAATATGAATACACTGCCTGCGCTCCTGCTGAGATCACACCGAAAACAGACACTATCAAAGACGAAGACATTGCAACTGCAGTACAGATGATCAAAGAAGCGAAGAGACCATTTATTTTTACAGGCGGCGGTACGATTATCTCAGAGGCATCCAGAGAAGTGACAGAACTTGCTCACAGAATCGACGCTCCTGTATGTGACAGTCTTATGGGTAAGGGAGGATTTTCCGGAGAAGATCCTCTGTACACAGGAATGCTTGGAATGCATGGAACAAAAACTTCCAATCTCGGTGTCTCAGGCTGCGATCTCCTGATCGTGCTGGGTGCCAGATTCAGTGACCGTGTCACAGGAAACACAAAGACTTTCGCAAAGAATGCGAAGATTCTCCAGATTGATGTAGACGCTGCAGAGATTAACAAGAACATCGTTGTAGATGCAAGCATCGTAGGAGATGAGAAAGAAGTTCTCAAACGTATTCTGGCAGAGGTTCCGGAAATGAGAACATTGGAATGGACTGCACATATCAGTGAACTGAAGGAAAAATATCCGTTAAGATATGATCATTCCCAGCTTACAGGCCCATACATTATTGAAAAGCTGTACGAACTGACAAAAGGAGATGCCATCATCACAACAGAGGTTGGACAGAACCAGATGTGGGCAGCTCAGTATTTCAAATACAAAGAGCCAAGAACTTTCCTTTCTTCCGGTGGTTTGGGAACAATGGGATATGGTCTTGGAGCAGCAATCGGTGCCAAGATGGGAAGACCGGACAAAACTGTGGTAAACATTGCAGGTGACGGCTGCTTCCGTATGAATATGAATGAGATCGCAACAGCAGTCCGCTGTGGCAGACCTTTAATTGAAATTGTATTGAACAATCATGTACTGGGAATGGTACGTCAGTGGCAGACCTTGTTCTATGACCACAGATATTCCCATACAATTTTAAATGATGCAGTAGATTTTGTGAAGCTGGCAGAAGCCATGGGAGCAAAAGCAATCCGTATCACAAAGATGGAAGAGGTAGAGCCGGCATTAAAAGAGGCTCTGGCATGTCCGGGACCTATCGTACTTGACTGTATGATCGATCAGGATCTCAGCGTATTCCCGATGGTACCGGCAGGCGCAAGCATTGATGATATTTTTGATGAGGAGGATATGAAAAACAATGAGCAGAGTGTATAATTTTTCCGCAGGACCGGCCGTATTGCCGGAAGAGGTATTAAAAGAAGTTGCAGAGGAGATGATGGACTATCAGGGAACTGGTATGTCTGTAATGGAAATGAGCCACAGAAGCGCTGATTTCCAGAAAATCATTGACGAAGCAGAGCAGGATCTGCGCGACCTGATGAAGATTCCGGATAACTACAAGGTATTATTCCTTCAGGGCGGAGCTTCCCAGCAGTTTGCTGCAATTCCTATGAACCTCATGAAGAATAAAGTTGCTGATTACATTGTTACAGGCCAGTGGGCAAAGAAAGCATACCAGGAAGCACAGAAATATGGAAAAGCAAACAAGATTGCTTCTTCCGAGGATAAGACTTTCTCCTATATTCCTGACTGCAGCGACCTTCCGATCAGCCCGGATGCAGACTATGTATACATTTGTGAAAATAACACAATTTACGGAACAAAATTCAAGAAGCTTCCCAACACAAAAGGAAAAACTCTGGTAGCAGATGTTTCCTCCTGCTTCTTATCTGAGCCTGTTGATGTATCCAAATATGGCATCATCTATGGCGGTGTACAGAAGAATATCGGACCTGCTGGTATGGTAATCTCCATCATCCGCGAAGATCTGATCACAGATGATGTTCTGGAAGGAACACCTACTATGCTGAAATTCAAAACACAGGCAGACGCAGGTTCTCTTTACAATACTCCAAACTGCTACTGCATCTATGTATGCGGTAAGGTCTTCAAATGGCTGAAGAAAATGGGCGGCCTGGAAGAAATGCAGAGACGTAACATTGAGAAAGCGAAAATCCTCTATGATTTCCTTGATCAGAGCAAGCTGTTCAAAGGAACTGTTGTACCGGAAGACCGTTCTCTTATGAATGTACCATTCGTAACAGGTGATAAGGACATGGATGCCAAATTTGTAAAAGAAGCAAAAGAGGCAGGACTTGTAAACTTAAAGGGACACCGTACAGTGGGCGGTATGCGTGCAAGTATCTACAACGCTATGCCAAAAGAAGGTGTGGAAGCACTGGTTGCTTTCATGAAGAAGTTTGAGGAGGAAAATGCATAATGTTTCAGTATCATTGCCTGAATCCCATTGCAGAAAAAGGCCTGGGATTATTTGATGAAGAATATAAGAAAAGCGAAGATCTGCAGGAGTGTGATGCAGTCCTTGTAAGAAGTGCAAAAATGCATGACATGGAGCTTCCTGAGAGCGTAAAGGTAATCGCACGTGCAGGTGCAGGTGTCAACAATATTCCTGTAAAGGACTGTGCAGAGAAAGGCGTTGTAGTATTTAACACACCGGGCGCCAATGCAAACGGTGTAAAAGAGCTTGTACTTGCAGGTATGCTCCTTGCTTCCCGTGATATCGTAGGCGGTATCGAATGGGTTGCCAAAGAGAAAGACCAGGAAGACATCGATAAACTTGCTGAGAAACAGAAGAAACAGTTTGCAGGATGCGAGATCATGGGCAAGAAGCTGGGTATCATCGGTCTTGGTGCCATCGGAGCAATGGTGGCAAACGCTGCTTCCGCACTTGGAATGGAAGTATACGGATATGACCCATATATCTCCATTGATGCTGCATGGAATCTTTCCCGCACCATCAAACATATCAAGAGCCTGGATGAGATTTATTCCCAGTGTGATTACATCACCATCCATGTACCTCTTCTTGACAGCACAAGACAGATGATCAACAAAGAAGCATTAGACAAGATGAAAGACGGCGTAGTACTTCTGAACTTTGCCCGGGATCTTCTGGTTGATGAGGATGCTCTGATCGAATCATTAGACAGCGGAAAAGTAAAGAAATATGTGACAGACTTTGCAAACCATACAGTAGCAGGACATAAGGGAATCCTGGTAACTCCACACCTTGGAGCATCTACAGAAGAATCCGAAGAAAACTGTGCGGTAATGGCTGTAAAAGAAGTCAGAGATTTCCTCGAGAACGGAAATATCAAGAACTCTGTAAACTTCCCGAACTGCGACATGGGAACCTGCGTAGCAGTAGGACGTATCGCCATCTGCCACAAAAATATCCCGAACATGATCAGCCAGTTTACCAAGATCCTTGGTGCAGAAGGTCTGAACATCGCAGATATGACAAACAAGAGCAAAGGCGAATACGCATATACTCTCATTGATCTGGAAAGCGCAGCATCCAGAGAAGCACTGGATGAGCTGAAAGCAATTGAAGGTGTTTCCAGAGTTCGTGTGGTAAAATAATAGTCAGACCATATTATTAACAAGATAAAAAATCTCCTGCTTTAATTACATGATTGTAATGAGCAGGAGATTTTTTACATTGAAACCGCCGTGTACTGAATGGTACGCATGGTGGTAGTGTGCCATGCTTGTTTGGTTTATTTTATCGTTTGCTGTCTATCCATCGGCAGATATAATGTGCAACTATATCTCCGGCGAGAATAGCAAAGAAGAGAGCAACATATTTCATCATGGATTCACCTCTTTCTGATTAAGATCATGCAAACGAAGTAGCTAACAACATTTTGTGCCTGCTCAATAAAAGAAGCCCTTTTCGGCAGTGCCGCGGGCTTCCTTAACTATGAATTAGGCGGGTATCTGTAATGAAATAGACATTCCGTTGGATTCAGTTATCAGTTCACGCCTCTTGATTTCATAAAGTCAAGAACCTCTTCTTTGGTGGACATAACGCGAAGAGCACCTTTGCGTGTGGTGATCAGAGAAGCTGCCGCATTTGCGAATGTGAGCAGTTCTTTTAAGTTCTCTTCTGTCAGATTGTCCAGACCATGTTCCAGAACATAGTTTAAGGAACTTGCGCAGAAGGTATCGCCTGCACCTGTTGTCTCGATAGTCTTTTCCTGAAGGAAAGGAGCAGCCTCTACTTTCATGTCTTTGTAGTAAGCGCGGCTTCCGTCTTTTCCAAGTGTGATAAGGATAAGCGGAATGTTATATTTCTCTTTCAGAAGTGCGGCACCCTTGTCATAGTCTGTAGTTCCGAACAGGAATTCAACTTCGTTATCTGAGATTTTCAGAATATCGCATTTGCCAAGACCGTATTCAATCTCTGCCTTTGCGTCATCCAGAGATTTCCATAATGGTGGACGAAGGTTCGGGTCGAAGCTGACGATACATCCGGCTTCTTTTGCAACGTCGATGGCATAGCGGGTTGCCTCGCGTACTCCTTCGTGAGTGGAAGAAAGAGTTCCGAAGTGGAAGATTCTGGAATCTCTGATCAGGTCTTCCTGGATTTCATCCTTGGTGAGCATCATATCTGCACTCGGGTTACGGTAGAAGGAGAAATCTCTGTCTCCGTCAGGATAAGTATGTACAAAGGCAAGTGTTGTGTGTACCTCGTTGTCGATCACAAGGTTGCGGGTGTCGATCCCTACTTCCTCTACGGCATTCTTAAGCTGGGTTCCGAACATGTCGTTTCCGACTTTGCCGATGAATGCAGTTTTTTTACCAAGCTTCTCAAGCATTGCAAGCACGTTGCATGGAGCACCGCCCGGATTGGCTTCCAGCATCGGATTCCCCTGTGCGCTGCTTCCGTTTTCAGTAAAGTCAATCAATAATTCGCCTAATGCGGTTACGTCAAAGGCTTTGTTTCCCATTTTGTATCCTCCTTGTTGTGATGGAAAGAAGCATAGTATCCGGAACAAGATTCTTTCCATAGTTAATAACATAAATTTAGCGCAGGAAAGGGAATTTGTCAAACAATTTTCTTTATTTTTTTGTGCAAAGATGCTAAAATAAACATAACTTGATTTGTTATTGTTTACAGGTGACGTTTAATGTACCATAAATACGCTGCCGGTAAGGGTAACCGATCATCGTATTTCTGACAATCGGGGAGGTAACGCAGCTATGGACGAAAAAGTATACGGCTATATGGACTGGCCGAGGATTGAAGCTATTGTGTATGGAGAGGAAACTGCTCCCAGAGATGTGATGGGACCAAGGATCACACAGGACGGAGTTCTTATTCAGGGATTTTTTCCTGATGCAGAGGAAGTAAGTGTGATTAGCGGAAAGAAAACCTATGTCTGCGAGAAAGAGGATGAGGCCGGATATTTTGCAGTATTGCTTCCTGTACGCAAGGTGCCGGAATACAGATTTCTTATAAAAATGGGAGAGACAGAGACAGAATGTTATGATCCCTATGCTTTTCCATGCCAGATCACAGAGGAAGAGGAGAAGGCTTTCTGCGCAGGTGTTTATTATGAGGCATATAAGAAGCTGGGCGCTCATCCTGTGGAGATTAAAGGAGTGAAAGGTACTCTTTTTGCTGTCTGGGCTCCGAACGCAGTGAGTGTAAATATCGCAGGTGATTTTAATGGATGGATCGGACGTGCGACTATTATGCATCGTATGCCTATGTCCGGTATCTTTGAGCTGTTTGTACCAGGGGTAGAGGCAGGAACACACTATAAATATGAAATTAAAGTCAAAGGCGGCGAAGTTCTGTTAAAGGCTGATCCTTATGGGAACAGTGCAGACCATGATCCTGAGGGAGCATCTGTGGTAGCAGATGTAAGTGCTTTTCAGTGGAATGACGGAGACTGGATGAAAGAGCGTCACAGATTTGATGACAGGAAACAGCCGGTTTCTATATACGAAACATCTCTGGAGGAATGGAAATCCGCTGAGGAGCTGGTGGAATTTCTGGCAGAGGAAGATTTTACCCATGTGGAACTCCATCCTGTGATGGAATACCTGGATGATATTACAGGTGGTTATTCTACATATGCATATTATGCACCTACTTCCAGATTTGGAAGCGTGGCGGATTTTCAGAAGCTGGTAGATGCGCTGCATCAGGCGGGGGTCGGTGTGATCCTGGACTGGACACCTGCACAGTTCCCGCGTTATGCCTCCGGTCTGGAGAAATTTGACGGAACACCTCTTTATGAGAGACAGAATCCGGCAGAAGCCATTCATCCGTTCTGGGGAACACTGCTCTATAATTACGGAAGCCCTATGGTGAAGGATTTCCTGATCTCCAATGCCTGCTTCTGGGCTGAGGTCTACCATGCTGACGGTCTGCGTATGGATGATGTGGATGCCATGTTGTATCTGGATTATGGCAGAAATCCGGGAGAGTGGACACCTAATATTTACGGAACCAATGAAAATCTGGATGCTCTGGAATTTCTGAAGCATCTGAATTCTGTGATAAAGGAGAGAAATCCCGGATTGCTTTTAGTTGCTCAGGAGAACGGACTCTGGCCGGAGCTGACAGACGAGTGTGGAGAATGATCATCTGGGATTTGACTATAAGTGGAGTGGCGGATGGACAAAAGATCTGCTTGAATATCTGAGCAAGGATCCTATTGAGAGAAAGAATTACCATGATCAGCTGACTATGTCCATGCTCTATGCATACTGCGAACATTATATTCTGACGCTTGGCAGCAGGGATGTTGGTACATTGAAGGATTTCGCGGATAAGCTGCCGGGAAGTGAAGAACAGAAGAATGCGCAGATCAGAGAGGCTTATGCTTATATGATGCTTCATCCGGGATGCAAGATGATGGCACCGGATAAAGATATGCCAAAAGAACTGGAGGTATTTGTCAAAGACCTCAATAATATGTATCTTGCTCATCCTGCACTTTATCAGCTGGATGATGAATATGATGGATTTGAATGGGTTCAGCTGATGAAGTATGAGGAGAATGTGATCGCATTCATGAGAAAGACAGAGAAACCGGAAGAAACTGTTCTGGCTGTCTGCAATTTCGCGGCAATCCCATATGAAAACTACAATGTGGGAGTTCCTTTTGCCGGCAAATATAAAGAAATCTTTAACAGTGATGATAAAAAGTACGGTGGTAATGGTGTAGTAAATACGAGAGTTAAAGCAGCGAAGAAGGCTGAGTGTGATGAGAGAGAGTATTCCATCACAGTAAAGCTTCCGGCACTTGGCGTGGCAGTCTTTACCTGCACTCCGGAAGAAATTGAGAAAAAGCCTGCTGCCGAGCACAGCCAGATCAAGAAATCCATCACCAAGACAAGAACTGTACGAAAGGCTGCCGGGAAAACAAAAGCAGCTGTAAAAACTGCAGTGAAACCGGTGACGAAAAAGGTGACAAAAGAAGCACCCCAAATAGTGAATAAAACGGAGGAGAAAATACCGGTCAAAAAGGACTTGACAGAGAAGAAATAATATTATAAACTAAATGCTGTGGCTGTCAGAATTATCAATTTCTGACAGATTACAGCATAAGCTGAAATAGCTCAGTCGGTAGAGCACTTCACTCGTAATGAAGGGGTCGTGAGTTCGAGTCTCATTTTCAGCTTGAAAGATATTGGGCAATTGTAATTTTATAGAAAATCCGCTATACTGAAAAGCAGAGTATAGTGGATTTTTTATGTTTTTATGGAGGTTCGTATGGTGAGTACCTTAAAATTGCCGGTAGGAATTGAAATGATTGTAAAGAGAAATTTACGTTACTGTCCACACGCCACTATCCCGCGAGGTGTTTTGGCATGAATATGCAAAAATCCCGAGACATACAAGCCAAAATTCCATTGCCGCAGGCAATCTGGAATGAATTTTGGCTAAGTTACTGTGAACGGAGTGAACAGTAACAAATTTACTTGACAATCTCGGGCCTATCCTTTAATATAACTTTTGGATTATACCAAATAAATAATGACCGGGAATCTATCAAGAAGAATGGTTGATTTCCGGTTTTCTTATGTGGACATCATGGTCAGGAGTGCACGCAGACTGGATGGAACAGGACGGACCGGATATATCTATAATTGGAAAAATGGACATATACAGATGCGAAACCATGCAGAGACTGGCACTGTAACAGGCGTCAGCATTGGCATAAACCGATGTAGGGGCGAGAGCTTTTACGCGTGGTTTCGTATCTTTTTTAGTATAAAGAGGTATCTTTTTTATATGAAAGGAGCTGAGTATAGTTGGCAGAGGTTTCACTTGAACTGAAGGAGATAAAGAAAAGTTTTACAGAAGGCGAAGCAGTTCTGGATAATATCAGTCTTGAGATCAGTAAAGGGGAGTTTATTACTTTGCTGGGATCTTCGGGATGCGGCAAGACGACAACATTGCGAATCATTGCCGGTCTGGAACAGCCCGATGCAGGAAGTGTCTGGCTGGATGGCAGGGAAGTGACAGGTCTGGAGCCGAACCAGAGGGATGTGAATACAGTATTTCAGAATTATGCCCTCTTTCCACATATGAATGTTGCGGAGAATATTGGCTATGGTCTGAAACTGAAAAAAGTTCCTAAGAGTGAGATCAGGAAAAAAGTTTCTCAGATGCTGGAACTGGTGCAGCTTGAAGGATATGAAAAAAGAAAGCCTTCCGAACTCTCGGGCGGTCAGAAACAGAGAGTTGCCATTGCGAGAGCACTGGTGAATAATCCCAAAGTTCTGCTTCTGGATGAGCCGCTGGGAGCACTGGATCTGCAGCTTCGCCGCGCGATGCAGATAGAACTGAAGCATCTGCAGAAGAAACTGGGAATTACATTTATCTATATCACTCATGATCAGGAAGAAGCTATCAACATGTCTGACAG
>NZ_JBWJVQ010000248.1:0-9077 GCF_056339875.1 Blautia sp. ZXY-1-C6 | reverse complement strand
TCAGAGAACATCCCGTAAGAAGATTCCGTTTGGTATCGGTCAGATTGGTAAATCTTTCCGTAACGAGATCACACCGGGTAACTTCACATTCCGTACACGTGAGTTCGAGCAGATGGAACTTGAATTCTTTTGTGAGCCGGATACAGACCTTGAGTGGTTTGCATACTGGAAGAACTTCTGCCTGAACTGGTTACATTCTCTTGGATTGAAGGATGAAGAAGTTCGTTATCGTGACCATGATGCAGAAGAGTTAAGCTTCTACAGCAAAGCTACTACTGACGTAGAGTTCCTGTTCCCATTCGGATGGGGCGAGCTTTGGGGAATCGCTGACAGAACAGACTATGACCTGACACAGCATCAGAACGTATCAGGACAGGATCTGACATACTTTGACGATGAGAAGAAACAGAAATACATTCCGTATGTAATCGAGCCGTCACTTGGAGCTGACCGTGTGGTACTTGCATTCCTGTGCAGCGCATATGATGAGGAAGTTCTGGATGCAGAGAAGAATGACGTTCGTACTGTCCTTCATTTCCATCCGGCACTTGCACCTGTTAAGATCGGTGTGCTTCCTCTTTCCAAGAAGCTTAATGAGGGTGCAGAGAAGATTTATCAGCAGTTAAGCAAGAAATATAACTGTGAATATGATGATCGTGGAAACATTGGTAAACGTTACAGAAGACAGGATGAGATCGGTACTCCGTTCTGTGTAACTTATGACTTTGAGTCCGAAAACGACGGAGCAGTTACAATCCGCGACCGTGATACTATGGAGCAGGTTCGTGTGAAGATTGATGAACTGGATGCATATTTTGCGGATAAATTTACATTTTAACTGAAAAAACAGCAAAGGAGCTGTATCGGATGGGAATCCGGGTACTCCTTTGCTGTTTTTTATTACAAAATACAGATTATAAAAATTCGTTACTGTTCACTCCGTTCTCAGCAACACGCTTCGCGATGCAGGAAATATGAACCTCCTTGTGCAATGCCCAAGGAGTATCGTTTGCTTCGCAAACTTAATTTATGCTAATCGCATAAATTCGCGCAGTATGTCTCGGGTTTTCTGTGACCTTCGCTCACAAAAAACACCTCGCGGGATATTACCAGTGAACAGTAACAAAAATTCGACATCAAAAGTTATCAAAATAATTTTTGCTTGTGTAAATATTCATTTTTTAGTATAATGTGCGATAATAACATGAAAAGGAGGCAATAAAAATGAGCGAAAAGAAAAAGAGTGGCGGAGCCTTACTTGGCGCAGCGTTTCTGATGGCCACATCTGCAATCGGACCAGGATTCCTGACACAGACAGCAACGTTTACCGGACAGTATCAGGAAAGTTTTGGATTTGTTATCCTGGTTTCCGTAATCCTTGCAGCCATTGCACAGCTGAATATCTGGCGTGTGCTTTGTGTGACCGGACTTCGTGGTCAGGATGTTTCCAATAAGGTACTTCCGGGACTGGGATATCTGGTATCGATACTGATCGTATTCGGTGGTCTGGTATTTAATATCGGAAACGTAGGTGGCGGAGCACTTGGTTTTAACACATTGCTTGGAATACCTACCAAAGTTGGTTACATACTGGCAGGTCTTTTGGCAATCCTGGTATTTGTGCTGAAAAATGCCAAAAGTGCCATGGATACTATTACCAAGGTACTGGGTGCCATTATGATTATCGTAATCTTTGTTGTGATCATTGTGGTAAAACCACCGGTAGGAAGTGCATTGAAGAATACATTTGTACCGGAAGCCGGTGCCACAAATCTGATTCCTGCAATCCTTACACTTTTGGGAGGTACTGTTGGAGGATATATCACTTTCTCCGGCGCACATCGTCTGATTGATGCAGGAATTACAGGCGAGAAGAACCTGAAAGAGATCAACAAGAGTTCTGTTATGGGTATGATCATTGCTACGATTGTTCGTATTTTCCTGTTTCTGGCTGTTCTGGGCGTTGTTGTCAAGGGCGTAACACTGGATGCTGCAAATCCTGCAGCAGACGCCTTCAAGCAGGGGGCTGGTGAAATCGGATACCGTTTTGCAGGTCTGGTTCTTCTGTGCGCAGCAATCACATCCATTATCGGTGCAGCTTATACTTCAGTTTCCTTCCTGAAGACTTTCAGCAAGTCTATCGAGGAAAATGAAAATAAAGTGATCATCGGATTTATCATTATTTCTACAGCCATTATGTTTATCCTTGGAAATCCGGCAGTACTTCTTGTACTTGCAGGTGCTGTGAATGGTCTGATCCTTCCGATCACCCTGGCAATCTGTCTGATCGCTGCACATAAGAAATCTATTATGGGAGAGAATTATCATCATCCGGTAGTACTTACCATTCTTGGAGTGATCGTGGTAATTCTTACAGCATACCTCGGTGTGACTACATTTGTATCTAAGATCGGTACATTGTTATAATTGAGGAAAATGTATCCGGTTTTCAGACTGGAGAGTATGTCAAAAAGGTGTGATCGTCCAGGTTACACCTTTTTGGTTCATTAACAGCCATGTGATGCAGAAAGAAGCAGATAAAAAGACATGGCGAAAAGATTAAGAAAAGAGGAGCAGATTATGCCGGACATTAGAATTTTAACAGAAGGTGATTCTTCTGTTCTGGTTGAATTTGGCAAAGAGATCAGTCCGGAGATCAACCGGAAGATCACTGCCACTGTACAGCTTATGAAAGAACAGCATATAGAGGGAGTTGTAGATATGATCCCTGCGTTCTGTTCTTTGCTGGTTAATTATGACCCGCGTGTGATTTCCTACGATGACCTGAAAAAAAGACTGGAAATTCTGTTAAAGATGGAAGTTACAGCAGGTGAAGGATGCAGAAAAGTTTATGAGATTCCTGTATGCTATGGAGGAGAATATGGTCCGGATATTGAGAATATTGCAGAACATGCCGGACTTTCCGTAGAGGAAGTAATAAAGATTCATTCTTCCAGAGATTACCTGATCTATATGCTTGGTTTTCTTCCGGGCTTTTGTTATCTGGGCGGGCTGGATGAAAGGATCCATACACCCCGTCTTGCAAATCCCAGAATCAAGATCAATGCAGGAAGTGTGGGAATCGGTGGTTCCCAGACAGGGATTTATCCTCTGGATTCTCCGGGAGGATGGCAGCTGATGGGAATGACACCTGTAAAAACCTATGATCCGGACCGTGAAATCCCGATTCTGGTAGAGGCAGGAGATTATATCCGTTTTGTACCGATCGATGAAGATGAGTACAAACGGATCAGAGAATTAGTAGAACGTGGCGAATACCAGTGCACCGTTCATGAGGAGGCATAAAATGGGAATTCGTATATTAAAAGGCGGAATGATGACAACGGTTCAGGATCTGGGGCGTTATGGATATCAGAGTCAGGGATTCAGTGTGGCAGGAGTCATGGATGTCCGTTCATTCAAAATAGCCAATCTTCTTCTGGATAATCCGGAGAATGAGGCAGTATTGGAGATAACGCTGATAGGCCCAACCCTTGAATTTACATCAGCTACTATCATTGCAATCACAGGCGGAGATTTCCAGCCAACCATTAATGGAGAGCCGGCTCCCATGTATACAGCCCTGTATATGAATAAGGGAGATGTACTGAAATTTGGAAGCGCCAGAACGGGAAGCAGAGGTTATATTGCTTTTTCCAGTTATCTGGATATTCCGGTAGTGATGGGAAGCCGATGCACCAATTTAAAGAGTGGTCTGGGCGGATTTAAGGGAAGAAAACTGGAAGCGGACGATTATATCGGATTTCGTATTAAGAGACGTTATCTGCCGTTTTTCCTTTCCCGAAAGCTTGATATGGATGAGTTTGATCAGACAGAAGCAACACTGCGGGTAGTAATGGGACCGCAGGATGGTATGTTCAGCAAACAGGGCATCAAGACTTTCCTGGGCAGTGAGTATACAGTGACAAATGAATTTGACCGTATGGGCTGCAGGCTGGAGGGACCGTTTATTGCTCCTAAGAAGACTTCGGATATTATTTCCGACGGAATCGCATTTGGGGTTATACAGGTACCTTCCCATGGTAAACCTATCATTCTGCTGGCTGACCGTCAGACAACGGGCGGTTATGGGAAAATTGCCACAGTGGCATCTGTGGATATTCCCAAGCTGGTACAGAGAAAAACAGATGATAAGATACATTTCAAGGCAATTACCGTACAGGAGGCTCAGGCTCTTTATGTTGAGGAAATGAAAGAACTTGACGGACTGAGAAAGATCATTCATCAGCCATGTAAAGAGGTTCTGGATTGCCGTCTGGTGGCAAAGAGACTGCGCAAGCTGTTTGAAGAATAACCGTAAAAAATAATATAAAATAGACAGAAAGGATAATGTTTGATGGATTTAGAGAAGATTGAAGGACTGGTAAGAGATTATTGAGGATTCATCCCTTAATGAATTCACATATAAGGACAAGGATGTAAAGATTACAATGAGCAAGCTGGATCACTTCCTCCTGTAGTTGCAGCGGGAGTTCCTGTGGCTGCATCTGCACCTGTGAATACAATTGTGGAAAAAGCAGAGGAAGAAGAGGAGGAAAGTCTGTTTATCACTTCTCCTCATCGTAGGAACCTTCTATTCTGCATCTGCTCCGGATGTACCTGCTTTTGTAAAGGTGGGAGATCAGGTAAAAGCAGGACAGACAGTGTGTATTCTGGAAGCTATGAAGCTTATGAGTGAGATCCAGAGTGACTATGACTGTGAGATTGAAGCAGTTCTGGTAAGTAATGAACAGAAGTAGATATATGGACAGCCTCTGTTCCGTGTTAAGAGACTGTAGGATAAGGAGGCTTTCATATTGTTTAATAAAATTTTGATCGCCAACCGTGGGGAGATTGCAGTTCGGATCATACGTGCCTGCAGGAATCTGGGGATCCGAAGTGTAGCTGTTTATTCAAAAGAAGATGCTAAGAGCCTTCATGTACAGCTGGCAGACCAGCGTATCTGTATCGGAGAAGGTCCTGCCAGAAACAGCTACCTGAACATGGACCGGATCATTGCTGCAGCAGAAAATATGGGAGCAGATGCTATCCATCCCGGTTTTGGCTTTCTTTCAGAAAACAGTGAGTTTGTCCGCAAATGCAAAGAAAACGGAATTACCTTTATCGGACCGGATGCGGATGTGATCGATAAGATGGGAAATAAATCCCATGCCCGTAAAACCATGATGGATGCCGGGGTACCGGTTGTACCGGGAACAAAGGAACCTGTATACGATGCAGAAACAGGTAAAAAACTGGCTGAAGAGATTGGATATCCGGTTATGATCAAGGCTTCCTCAGGCGGTGGTGGCAAGGGAATGCGTGTGGCTGCCAATGAGGATGAATTTGAATTTCAGTTTAATATGGCACAGAGAGAATCAGCCAATGCTTTTGGGGATGATACCATGTACATTGAACGTTTTGTAGAAAATCCCCGCCATGTGGATATTGAGATTATGGCAGACAGTCATGGAAATGTGGTGGCACTGGGAGAACGTGACTGTTCGGTACAGAGAAATCATCAGAAGCTGATCGAGGAATCCCCGTCCCCTGCCATTGATGAAGAAACTCGCAGGAAAATGAATGAATATGCAGTTCTTGCTGCGAAAACAGTAGGTTATACCAATGCAGGAACGATTGAATTTATCGTAGACCCTAAAGGCAACTTCTATTTCATGGAAATGAATACCAGAATCCAGGTGGAGCATGGAGTAACAGAGATGGTTACAGGCACAGATCTGATCATTGAGCAGATTCGTGTGGCTATGGGAGAGGAGTTAAGCTTTAAACAGGAAGATATCCGAATTAAAGGACATGCTATTGAATGCCGTATCAACGCAGAGATTCCTGAGAAAAATTTCATGCCAAGTCCCGGAGTAGTACAGCATATGCATCTTCCGGCAGGCAACGGAGTCCGGGTGGATACTGCCCTTTATACAGGCTATAAGATTCCGTCAGAGTATGATTCCATGATTGCGAAGGTAATCGTTCATGCACCTGACAGAGAGGCTGCCCTGCAGAAAATGCGCTCTGCGCTGGATGAGATGGTGGTCATGGGTGTGGAGACAAACCTTGATTTCCAGTATCAGATTATGAAGAATCAGGTATTCTGCGACGGAAAGGCAGATACGGGATTTATTGAGAATGTACTGAAAATTAAGGGATAAGATTGTAGGTAAGGATCCTGTATACGGATTGAGGGAGTGATTTTTCAAACACGCTCTGGGAAATAAATAGAAAAGAGGTAAGGTAAATGTATACAGTAGATTTAAACAGTGATCTGGGAGAAAGTTTTGGAAACTATAAAATCGGTAATGATGATAAGGTCATTCCGCTGATCTCTTCTGCAAATGTAGCCTGCGGTTATCATGCTTCAGATCCGGTAGTTATGGGAAATACGCTGGCAATGGCAAGGGAAGCGGGAATTCGTATAGGAGCACATCCGGGTTTTCCTGATCTGATGGGCTTCGGAAGAAGAAATCTGAGTGTTTCCCCTGCAGAGGCAAAAGCATATGTGCTTTATCAGCTGGGTGCACTGGATGCATTCTGCAGAGTAACCGGTGTAAAAATGCAGCATGTAAAGCCTCATGGAGCCTTATATAATATGGCTGCAGAGGACTATGCCCTTTCTACTGCAATCTGTGAGGCAATCAAAGAATTTGACAGCAGTCTGATCGTACTTGCTCTTTCCGGCGGACAGCTGGCAAAGGCTGCTCAGGATATGGGCCTGCGTACAGCTATGGAGGTTTTTGCAGACCGCGCCTATGAAGAAGATGGTACTCTGGTAAACAGACGTAAGGAAGGTGCTGTGATCACTGATGAAAATGAGGCTATTGTCAGGGTGATCCGTATGGTCAAAGAGAAAAAGATTACTGCAATTACAGGAAAAGATATTGATATTCAGGCAGATTCTGTCTGCGTTCATGGAGACGGAGCCAAGGCTCTGGCGTTTGTGGAAAAAATCAGAGAGGCTTTTGCAAAAGAAGGAATCCAGATCCGTTCTCTGGATGAGTTTGTAAAATAAAAGAAATTTAGAAACAACTATTAAAAGGACTGAAGTAAAGAGGCTGTGGCACAGATTTTCTGATTGCCACAGCCTTGTTGCTGTTTTACAGCTGGCAGCGGTCCTTCTACTGATGCTTCAGATTCAACCCCTGCTGTTTTGCAAGTGAAGTGATAATCTCAATACAGTTATCGTATCCAAGGGTTCCGGTATCCAGACACAGGTCATAATCGTGATAAGTGCCAAGCTCATGTTTTGTATAGGTTTTGAAATAGGTTTCACGCAGGTTGTCCATTTTGGTGAGATATTTCCTGGGATCTTCCTTTCCGTTTAAGCCTAATTTCTGAATATGTTCTGTGCGGAGATTCACATCTGCATGAAGGAAAATATCCAGACTGGGAATACCGGCATTTCGCAGGATAAGATTGGAACAGCGGCCGATGATAATACAGTCCTGTTCTGCTGCGAACTGAAGGATCAGCTCTTTCTGAGCCTGGTAAATAGCATCATGGGAACTGAAATAGCCTGCAGAGTTATTCAGAATGTTGTCCAGAAGTCTGGCGCTGCGGCTCAGATTTTCACCCTCACGATCAATATCCTCCTGGGAATATCCGCTTCTGGCAGCAGCCTGTTTTGCAAAATCCCGATCGTAATATGGGATACCAAGCCTTTCTGAAACTACTCTTGCAATACTGTGTCCCCCGGCACCAAACTCCCGGCTGATTGTGATGACAGGGTATTTTCTTTCGGACATAATAGATACCTCCATTGGGTTGTTATTTATTTTGTTATCCATGTTTTTCCTTTATTGTAACGTTTTTTGTAAGATTATTCAATAAAGATTATCATTTTTTGAAAAAATATGTTATAATTCAAAATATTATGTACCTGAAGGAGATGGATTTATGAGAAACAAAGAGCTTTTCAGAGGCAGGAGAAAAGCTGGCAGGATTGTTGGCCTTGTTTTGACTCTTGCACTTGCAGTCAGCCTTCTGAGCGGCTGCGGACAAAGTAAAGAACGTCTGACGTTCGGTACCGGCGGTACGGCGGGAACGTATTATTCCTACGGTGGTGTACTGGCCCAGTATATTACCAATAATACAAATGTAAAGGTTACAGCAGTTTCTACAGGTGGTTCCAAAGCGAACCTGCAGTCAGTACAGGACGGAGATTTCCAGCTTGGATTTGTCCAGTCAGATGTAATGGCCTATGCATGGGACGGCGTAAGAGCATTTGAACAGGACGGTGCAACCCATGATTTCAGGACTCTGGGCGGCCTGTATGCAGAGACTGTCCAGCTGTTTACCATGGATCCTGACATTAAGACAGTGGAAGATCTGAAGGGCAAGAGCGTATCTATCGGTGCGGCAAACTCCGGTGTATATTTCAATGCTCTGGATGTTTTAAATGCAGGCGGCATTACCCTGGATGATATCCATCCCCAGTATCTGTCTTTTGAGGACAGCAAGGAATCTTTGAAGGATGGGAAAATTGATGCTGCGTTTATTGTTGCAGGTGCACCTACAACAGCTATCACAGAGCTTGCAACTACCAATGGTGTCTATATGATCAATATTGATGGCGCGATCAGGGATTCAATTTTGAGTGACTGTCCATATTATACATCCTACCAGATTCCTGCAGGAACCTATCCGGGACAGGATGAGCCTGTAGAAACCATCACAGTCAAGGCGACGATCGTAGTGTCCGAATCTCTGGATGAGGATACAGTTTATGATATGACTGCGGCAATTTTTGACCATGCAGACGAGATTTCTGCTGAGAATGCAAAAGGAGCGGAGCTTTCTCTGGAAAACGCTACTTCCGGTATGACCATTCCTTTCCATAAGGGTGCGGCGCGTTATTATGCAGAGCATGGAATTACAGTGGATACGAAAGGGGAATAGTCAGGATGAAAGAAAATAAGATAAAAAAAGCAAACACATCCCCGGAAGGGCAGGCTGGTTCTGAGAACATGAGCACAGCAGATGTAGATGCAGTAATGAAGAAATACGACCGCGAATCAAATATTCGTGTGTGGACCGGCAAATATAAGCTGGCTGTACGCGGCCTG
>NZ_JBWJVQ010000247.1:0-18667 GCF_056339875.1 Blautia sp. ZXY-1-C6 | reverse complement strand
TTATTATCCAATCTTAATTACTGATTTAACAATGTTCGCTTTATCTTTCACACTCTGAATCATTGCATTTTCAATGTCATCAAAATCCCAGACATTTGATACAATCCCCTTTACATTTATGCTTCCAGCTGCAACTGCTTCAATTGCAACAGGATAAATATGACGATAACGGAAAACAGTTTTAAATGTCAGTTCTTTATCCAACGCAAGACTCATAGGTAAAGTTTCTTCTCCTGACGCAGAATAACCAACAAGTACAATTGTAGAACCAGGTTTTGCGAAATTAATTGCCTGTCTTGTAGTAATTTCTGTTCCTGCTGTTTCTATTGTTAAATCAGCTCCTGCTCCTCCTGTCAAACGGAAAATTTCTTTCACCGTATCTTTTTCTTTTCCATTTATAACGTCCGTTGCACCAAGTTCAAGTGCCTTCTGAAGTCGCTTTTCCTGAACATCTACAGCAATAATTCTTGTTACTCCCATAGCTTTTAATGACATAATGGAAACAAGTCCAATACATCCTGCACCTGTAACAACTGCTGTCTGTCCCAGATGTGCATTACCCTGTCTTGCTGCATGCATACCAACAGCCAATGGTTCAATAAGAGCCGCTTCCATTGTATCCATGTTATCAGGAATCTTAAAGCAAAGTGCTGCTTCATGTGCTACATATTCCTGAAATACACCATCTATTGGCGGAGTTGCAAAGAATATAACATCCGGACAAAGGTTATATCTTCCTGTTTTACAGAACTCACAATGTCCACATGTCTTTCCTGGTTCCAAAGCAACCTTATCACCAACTTTTAAATGAGTCACGTTTTTTCCAACTTCTACAACAGTACCACCAGCCTCATGTCCAAGAACAAATGGTGGATGAACAATGTTTCTTCCAATTCCACCTGCTTCAAAATAATGAAGATCTGAACCACACACACCTACATGTTCAATTTTAACTAAAACCTCGTCATCCTTTGGCTGAGGAATTGGTCTTTCTGTAAAATCCATTTTCATTACGTCTGTCATAATTGCTACTTTCATGTTTCCTTCCATTTGTCTTTTCCTCCTCTTAACTTGAATATTTAGTATAAATTTATGCAATTGCTTTTGTCTTCTGAAGATTCATCTGCTGAATGCAGTCAGCACCTACTGCCAGAAGAAGAATAATTCCTTTGATTACCATCTGCATATATGAGCTGATGTTCATAAGAACCATACCATTGCTTAATACACCAATAATCAGAACACCAGCAATGACATTTGACATTTTTCCCGATCCACCGTTTACGCTGACACCTCCAAGCACTACACATGTAATAACATCAAATTCATATCCAACACCGGCATTTGGCTGCGCAGTATTAGCACGTGCAAGCATTACCAAACCTGCAATACCTGCAAAAAGTCCTGATAGGGAATATACCAGACATTTTACAACTTTTATTTTAATACCAGAAAGAAGTGCTGCCTCTTCATTTCCGCCAAGTGCGTAGAAATAACGTCCAAAATATGTTTTATTCAGAATAAATGTACCAATTGCAAAAATAACAACCATAACAATTACCGGAACCGGAATAGGTCCTACATATCCCTGACCAAGTTTCAGGAAAGACTCTGGCATACGTGAAATTGGAACACCTCCACAGATAATGTATGCATATCCGGCAAAAATAGTCTGAGACGCAAAAGTTACAATTAATGCTGGCATACGAAGCTCTGCAATAATAATACCATTGAGAAATCCTATAAAAGTACTGATTATTAATGAGAGCAATACAGCCAAAACAACGTTCATTCCAATATTTACCATAAAATATGCACAAACAATGTTAACAAAAGAAATAATCGATCCGGTTGCAAGGTCAATTCCACCAAGCAGGATAACATATGTCATGCCTACTGATGCAATGCCAAAGATGGACACCTGTTTTGCAACATTCAGCAAGTTTTTCACTGTAAGAAAGTTTGGATTAATAATTGTAAAGAAAATGACCATAAGTACAAGAAAGGCATAAATAGCTCTACCTTTAATTTTATCTATAACAGATTTCATCTTTTATTCCCCCTTTTCTATAGAAGCCAGCTGCATAATACGCTCCTGATTGAATTCACTTTTATTTAGTTCACCTGTCATATTTCCTTCAGCCAGAATAAGAATCCTGTCAGACATACCCATCAATTCTTCCATTTCTGAAGAAATCATAAGCACTGTCTTTCCCTGTTCTACCAAATGATTAATTAATGTATAAATTTCCTGTTTTGCGCCTACATCAATACCACGAGTCGGTTCATCAAAAATCAACAATTCTGAATCTGCAGCCAACCACTTTGCCAATATAACTTTTTGCTGATTGCCACCACTGAGATTCTTTACCAACTGATCCAGTGTCGGTGTTTTTATGGAAATCTCTTTTCGATATGTCTGTGCAATTTCTTCTTCTTTCTTCTCATTGATTACGGTACCTTTGGAAATTCTCTGATAAATCGGCATATTAATATTACATCGGATACTCATTCCAAGAAGAGCACCTTCTTTCTTACGATCTTCTGGGACCAGACCAATTCCAAGTTCGATAGCATCCTTTGGAGTTTTAGGTGAAATTTCCTTTCCTTTAAAAATAAATTTTCCAGCTGTTTTTGGTCTCATTCCAAACATTAATTCTGCAAATTCTGTTCGTCCGGCACCTACCAATCCACCAAGTCCCAGCACTTCACCTCTATGTATTTTAAAAGAAATATTTTTATCCCCATTTCCTGATACATTTACTGCCTCAAATATAACTTCGTCCTTTACACATATCTCATCACGTTTCGGATATACTTCCGTCAACTGACGACCTACCATATATTTTACCAATTCATCTTTATTCGTTTCGTCTGTATTAAGAGTTGTCACATACTGTCCATCACGAAGAATGGTAATTCTATCTGCCAAACGAAAAATCTCATCAAGACGATGTGAAATATAAATGATACTTACTCCACCAGCTTTTAACTTATCGACAATAGCAAACATTGCCTCCACTTCCGCACTTGTCAATGGTGCGGATGGCTCATCCATAATCAGAAGTTTTGCATTCTGAGAAACAGCTTTCGCAATTTCTACCATCTGCTGATATCCGACACTCAGAGTTTTTACTAATGTTTTAGGATTAATCTTAATATTAAGAGAATCCAATATTTTTTTTGATTCTCTCTCCATTGCTTTCAAATCTATAACCATTCCTTTACGGATCGCTCTTCCAAGGAAAATATTCTCTGCCACTGAAAGATCTCCAACAAGATTAAATTCCTGATAAATAACTCCTATTCCGTTTTGTTCTGATGTCTGCGGTGTCATTCCTGTAAATGATTTTCCGTTAATCACAATTTCTCCCTGTGTAGGAGTAATTGCCCCACTACATGTTTTTATCAGAGTAGACTTTCCAGCTCCGTTTTCACCAACCAGAGCAAGAATTTCGCCTCTTCTCACCTCAAGGGAAACATCATTTAAAGCAACTACACCTGGATAAAGTTTTGTAATATGTTTTAATTCCAAAATATTATCAGACATATTCTTCCCCCTTTTTATAATCGTTTTAGTCCACCGTATTTTTGAGAATAAAAGTGCGGCAGATGTCGACTGTTACTTATCTACACATCTAGCCGCACCAACAATAGCAACTTTTCTGTTTCGTAAAAATTATTTAGTAATCATTTCTTCAAGATTCTCTGGAGTAACCGGAATAAGATCTCTGTATACTTCATGATCCAGTTTTTCTCCTGCTGCATAGCGCATAGAGAGATCATAAATAACATCACCACAAACAAATGCGTTACCTGTAATAGCTACTACACAACGATCAAATTCACCATTCTGCATAGATGCAATTGCCTCATCAGTAAGGTCTGTTGAAAAAATTCCGATATCATCTGGAACTTCACTTCCATAAGTGCCTTTTAACGCTTCGTTTGCTCCGGTAGCACCACCACCACCAATACAACATACTACTTTAACATCCGGATGTGCCTGCAGGATAGTTTCCATTGCATTTAAACCTTCGGTGGTATCAATTGCAGGCTGATTTGCAACAACTTCTGCGTTAGGTGCTTTTTCCTTTAATGCGTCCAGAATTCCGTTTTCTCTTTCCAACAGAATCGGTGTCTGTGGATATCCAAGTACAACTACTTCGCAGCCTTTATCTCCAAACTTTTCATTAATAAAATCTGCTGCCTGAGTTCCAATTTCAACACCCAGATCATAATTCTCAATTACCCAGTTGAAACTTGAATTTTCCATTTTTTCATCCCAGCATACTACTTCGATATCTGAATCAAGAGCTTCTTTACAAACCTCCTCAATTGCATCCGGATCTACGGGTTGAACAATAATAACATCCATTCCTGATGTGATAAAGTTCTCAATCTGGTCAATCTGTGTGTTTGCATTTTCCTTACATTCAACTACAGTAACTTCATTTCCATCTTCCTTCGCATCTTTTGTGATTTCTTCCATCTGCTGAGCCCAAACCTGATTACTCATGGTCTGAACTGCACATCCGATTTTAAGTCCTGATGGATGTTCAACTGTTGTTTCCTCTTCTGCTGCGCATACAGAAAATGGTGCTCCTAATGCCATAACTGCTGCTAACCCTAATACTACTAATTTTTTCATGTTTAAAAACCTCCCTTTTTTATCTTTATAGCCGTAGCTAAAAGTTACATTGTAATATTTGTTCCTTTTCCTTCTTCTCCATTTGGAAGAATAACATATTTACCTTTTGCTCTGAGTTCTCGGGACGCAAGAATTTCCGGTAATTTTTCCAGTGGTTCAAATCCTGCCAGCATAGTAGTTACATCAATGGCATGCGCATTGATCAACTCTACCGCTCTTCCCATATCATACGGACTGCAGAAAGAACCTTTTATTGTAATTTCTCTCTGAAAGAGATTATACGTCTTCAACGAAATTGTTGCATCAAGAGCAGTTACTGCAAATAATACAACCGTTCCCTGCCTGTCAACAATTTCCATTGCTTCCTCAGATGTACTCTTAAGCCCACAGGTTTCAATAACTACCTGAATATGCTCTAACTTATGTTCTTTTAATACATCTGCTACTTTGTTTTCCATCGGATTGATCGTAAGTGTTGCCCCAAGTTTTTCCGCCATTTTTCTTTTTTCTTCTGATGGTTCTATAACAATAACCCTTGCAGCTCCTCGCATTCTTGCCAACTGCATTAACAGTATTCCAATTGCACCAGCGCCGTATACAACAACATTGTCCCCAACTTTGATATCACTTCGATCTGCTCCATTAATACAACATGCAAGTGGTTCTGCCATTGCTCCCTCTACAAAAGTAACATCTTCACCCAGCAAATGAATCAATCTGGATGGTACAACACAATATTGCGAAAATCCACCATCACGATTTGTGCCAATAGCCCCCATATTCTCACAATGACTCATCATGCCATTTGCACAATAATAACAGTCATTACAGTTATCTGCCGGATCTGCACAAACTTTATCTCCAACTTTACATTCTACGACATCCTTTCCGATTTTAACCACCACACCGGAAAATTCATGTCCCTGTATAAGTGGTGGAATTGAAGATGTTGAACCTTGATCTCCAAAAAAAATGTGAACATCTGATCCGCAAACTCCACAGGCCATTATCTTAATCAAAACTTCATCTGCTGCAGGTTCTGGAATTTCTCTTTCATCAATAGTCATATTACATTTCCCATTAAATACTGCACACTTCATATTCCCCTCCTTTAGTTAATTGTTTTAACTCTAATTGTTAATTCTTTTAACTTTATCTCTCTGCTTATGTCTGTATAATACATTTTTCAGCGTAAAAAGTCAATGTTTTATATGTACAAAAGTTCACTGATTAAACTATGCATTTTTCACAATATATACTTTTTCACATATTTTGTACAACATATAAAAAAATAAGGATGTGGAGCATACTGCCACACATCCTGTAAGTTCATTCTATGAACAATTGTTTCATTTTTTCACATATTAGCAGACTGCTTCTTCAACATACTGTCAGCCTTATTTTCTCTCAATTACCTTTTTTGCCTTGCAGACAATATTCTCCGAACAAAGGCCATAATGTTTTAATAAAATAGACGGTGAACCCGAATGTCCAAACTGATCCTGGACTCCCACAAATTCCACTGGAACTATTTCAGTCTGTACAAGCACTTCTGCAACAGCCGATCCAAGTCCACCTATCGTATTATGTTCTTCCACTGTTACGATAGCTCCCGTTTCTTTTGCTGCCTTAATGATTATTTCCCTGTCAATCGGTTTTATTGTATGCATATCAATTACTCTTGCATATATGTTTTCTTCTTCAAGGAGTTTCTGCGCTTTTAATGCTTCTTGAACCATAATTCCACAGGCAATAATCGTCACATCTGTACCTTCTGTCAATTGAACACCTTTACCTATTTCAAAGTTATAGTTTTTAAATTGATCAGTTACACATTCCACTGCCGGACGACATGTTCGGAAATAACAAGGCCCTTTTTTCTCAAGCATGGCTTTTGTAGCCAGACGAGCTTCATAAGAATCACATGGAATAATCACAGTCATTCCAGGTATTCCTCTCATAAGGCTAATATCTTCTAAAGCCTGATGAGTTGCGCCATCTTCCCCAACTGTTAATCCTCCATGACTTCCTACAATTTTAACATTCAATCCCGGATAACATACACTATTACGAATCTGATCATAGGTACGTCCTGTTGCAAATATTGCAAAAGTATGTACCAGCGCTGTTGCGCCACATGTCGCAAATCCCGCAGCTATATCTACCATATTAGCTTCCGCAATTCCAATATTAAAAAATCTCTCCGGATACTTCTCGGCAAAATAAAGAGTCATCGTACACTTCTTCAAATCTGCGTCAAACACAAACAGCTTTTCATCTGTACCAAATTCTGCCAATGCTTTACCGTATGCTACTCTTGTCGAAATATTTTCTCCCATTTTTACCCCTCCAATTCTGCGATCTTGGCATCCAATTGCGCATAACAATCAGACCACTCTTCAGCTTTAGGTTGACTTCCATGAAAATTAACATTATTTTCAAACAGAGTTACACCTTTACCCTTAACTGTATCTGCAACGATAACTGTTGGCTTTCCTTTCATAGAAAACGCAAATTCAACTGCATCTGAAATCTGTTCCACATCATGTCCATTCACTTCCAGCACATTCCATCCAAAAGCTCTGAACTTATCACCAATAGGATAAGACGACATAATTTCTTCAAGTGAACCATCCAACTGTAATTTATTGTTATCTACAAATGCAATCAGATTATCTACCTTATAAAATCCGGCACACATTGCTGCTTCCCATACCTGCCCTTCCTGGATTTCACCGTCTCCAAGAATACAGAAAGTCCGATATCTTTTCTTTCTGGCTTTTGCATACATAGCCATTCCCAATGCAACAGAAAGCCCCTGTCCAAGAGATCCTGAAGACATATCTACACCAGGTACATGGATTTCCACATGACCCGAAAGATCACTGTCCAACTTTCGGAATGTAGATAAATGCTCCTTTAAGAAAAAGCCCTTTAATGCCAGCGTTGCATACATAGCCGGTGAGCAATGTCCCTTAGATAATACCAATCTATCTCTATCAGGATCATCTGGCCTCATCGGATCAACATTCATTTTTTCAAAATATAGCACAGATAAAATATCTGCGATTGAAAAAGATCCCCCAATATGCCCGGATCCAGCGGCTTGAATTGTCTGCAAAGCAGTTTTTCGAATTTTAGCCGCCATTAGATCCAGTTCTCTTTTTTTACTACATTCCATAACCTACTTACTCCTTCATCATTTTACTTTTATATAACTTATATCACGGTAATGCTTTCGCAGTCCGAATAAGTTCAAATATATTTCCCCGTTTACATAATGTTTCAAGGGTGTAATAATATCCTCCCAGCATGAAAGAATCCTCGTTTATTTTTGAATAACGAATAGTTGCGTTACGCTCCACAAATTCCGGTACAAAATTCCTTACTGCACTACGTATTTTGTTAATAAAATCTTCCGTGTCTGGATAATCTGGCCCAATAATAATACAATCCGGATTAATAATATATATAATGTTTGCTATTCCATATCCCAGCATCCAGGCAACTTTACTGACAGCCCAGTCTGCCAGTTCATCACCATGTTTATACGCTTCAAACACATCCATATAATTACTGTTTTCATTTAATGGACTTTCCGGAAATTCGTATAAACGTTCTTTCATATAACGTACTACGCTTTCAACTCCTGCAGAGTATTCCAGAGTTCCTCTTCCTTCTTCTCCCTTTTTATGTCTATTAAAATTGATTCCCATGTATCCTGCCTCTCCGGCAAGCCCCAGATGACCATTTACAATATTGCCATTTACAACAAATCCGCATCCAATCCCATATCCTCTGGAACGTACAATAGCCAAACTCCCTCTGTCTATTCCTTTTATTTCTTCCGCACAATGCCATTCAGCATATGCGGAAAGTTTTGCATCATGCTTAATTAGTATCTTTCTACCCAGAGCTTCTTCCAATTCTGTATGTACATCTATATTGCTTAATTCTTCAAACTCTGAAACCATAAAAATTTCTTCGCCTCTTTCCGGACGATTAATAAATAATCCTGGTACAGCAAGGCATACTCCCAGAATGCGATTATCACCATATTCCTCTACCAGAGAAATAGCTTCTTCTTTCATTTTGTCCAGAACTTCTCTAAAAGATTCTTCTTTTTTAAATTGATATCTGCAATGTTTTAACTGCTGTCCTCTTAAATCAAAAATCCCAAACTGAAAGTCCTTACGTGTAATTCCTATAGACATTGTATAAATATTATCTACTTTTAGTCTTAATTTCTCTCCACGTCTTCCAACAGCTCCATCTCCGTCTCCTTCAACAATTCCCATATCAAAAAATTCATTAATTATATTGGTAATCGTTGCTTTTTGAAGATTTAATTCCACTGCTATTTCCGCTCGCGTGATCATTCCGCGTTCTTGTAAAAGCTTAAACACAAGTGTTCTGTTATTTTTCTGCATTTCTGCACTATTCATTCCACGAACCATAATATCCTCCTTTCTTTTCTATTTGGTTTATTCGTTAAACTATATAGTTATTATATTTTTTATTTTATCTATTTTTTTTATTTTGTCAACTATTTTTAGTTAATTCATTAAACATTATTATGTTATTTTGAAGCTACATAATTCTTAATGAAAATACCGTCTGATAACTTTGATATACTCAATGAAAATGAACTATTACAATAAAAAAATTTCCACAAGATATAATCATTTAGCAATAAATAATCCCATATCTCGCAGAAATTTCATTAAATACAAAAGCCCCTTAATATCTTTCGTAATCGACATTATTTCTTCATATACGTTAATAAATATTTCTTACTTACATCAAAAACTCTTTCTCTCTATATTATTTTATGACTTTTTACCCCAAAATTTTTATTCAAACGCCTTTTTTATACTGTCATAATGCAGGAATTTCCCTTCTGCTGCAAAAGCTTTGATCTCATCAACAGTGGCAAACATATATCCGTCTGTTTCCTCTGTCTGCAGGTGCAGGTCACTCTCATCAATATCCATGACAAAACGGTACACATCCACGAAGTAGTTATCTCCCTCACCCGGATTCTCTCTCTTATAAGTAAACAGATATCCGCCTTCCGCATTTCGTACATCCAGTCCTGTTTCTTCTTTTACTTCACGAAGGACAGCCTCGCAGGATTCCTCACCTGCCTGGGCTGCACCCCCTGATACTTCCCACCAGCCGGGAGCCCATGCCTTGGTCATCACACGTTTGGTGATCAGGAATGTACCATCTGGTCTGCCGACGACACCAAGTACGGTCAGGTGATACTCCCCGTCCTTCAGACACCAGTCATTTCTTTTCATTGTGCGTCCTGTCGGTTTCTTATTTTCATCATAAATATCCCAAAATTCCATTTTTAATTATCTCCCTGTAAAATTACTGTCTGCCTGTAACTTTATACATAATATCATTTTGCCGGTCTTATTGCAAATATATACTGATCTTACAGTTGTGCTGTCAGGAAAGCGGGTTACTGTTCACTCCGTTCACAGTAACGTAGCCAAAATTCATTCCAGATTGCCTGCGGCAATGGAATTTTGGCTTGTATGTCTCGGGATTTTGGCATATTCATGCCAAAACACCTCGCGGGACAGTGGTGTGTGAACAGTAACGAAAGCGGGACGGAGAAATATTCACAAAATTTTCGCGCAGCAGTGCCGAAATATCTCTGAATCCCATACATTCGTGCATTGAAATTAGAACAATTATTCAGTATAATTATAGTTAATAACTGTGGCCATACAGCTGCAGTCACTTAAAGGAGGAATATCATTATGGCAACATGGAAAAATCTCGACACTCTTGCTTCCTACAGCAAACTTGCCGAACTGAAAGGTCATGTAAATATTGCAGATGCCATGGCAGGCGAGAAAGGTGCTGAACGTGTAAAGAAATACAGCACACCGATGGCAGCCGGTTTAACTTACAACTACGCTGCAAAACAGGTTGATGAGACAGTTCTGGATGCACTTGCAAAACTGGCAGATGAGGCTGAGCTTATTGACAAATTCCAGGAATTATACAACGGTGCTGTGATCAACACAGGAGAGAAACGTATGGTTCTTCATCACCTTGCACGTACACAGCTTGGCGAAGACGTAGTAGTTGATGGTGTCAACAAACGTGAATTCTACGTTGCACAGCAGAAGAAAGCCGCAGACTTCGCCAATAAAGTTCACGCAGGTGAGATTACTAACGAAAACGGCGAGAAATTCACAACTGTTGTACAGATCGGTATCGGTGGAAGTGATTTAGGTCCTCGTGCATTATATATTGCTCTTGAGAATTGGGCTAAAGCAAACAACACATCCAAGATGGAAGCTAAATTTATCAGCAACGTAGATCCTGATGACGCAGCTGCTGTTCTTGCTTCCGTAGACCTTGCTCATGCTCTGTTCATCGTTGTGTCCAAATCCGGTACAACTCTTGAAACACTGACAAATGAAGCCTTCGTAAAGAATGCTCTGGTTAAAGCAGGATTAAACCCATCCAAACATATGCTTGCCGTAACAAGCGAGACATCACCTCTGGCAAAGAGCGAAGATTATCTTACAGCAATCTTTATGGATGACTATATCGGCGGACGTTACTCTTCCGTTTCCGGTGTAGGCGGTGCGATCCTTTCTCTTGCTTTCGGTCCTGAAGTATTTGCACAGATCCTCGACGGAGCTGCTGCCGAGGACAAGCTTGCTACAAATAAAAATATCCTTGAGAACCCGGATATGCTGGATGCACTGATCGGTGTTTATGAGAGAAACGTACAGGGATATCCTGCTACAGCAGTTCTCCCATACTCTCAGGCATTAAGCCGTTTCCCTGCACACTTACAGCAGTGTGATATGGAATCCAATGGTAAATCCGTAAACCGTTTCGGTGAACCTGTAGACTATGTAACAGGACCTGTTATCTTCGGTGAACCAGGTACAAACGGACAGCATTCCTTCTATCAGTTATTACATCAGGGAACTGACATCGTTCCGCTTCAGTTCATCGGCTTTAAGAAGAGCCAGCTTGGTGTAGACGTAGATATCGAGAACAGCACAAGCCAGCAGAAACTCTGTGCAAACGTTGCTGCTCAGATCGTAGCATTTGCATGCGGTAAAAAAGATGAGAACCTGAACAAGAACTTCAAGGGCGGACGTCCTTCCAGCATCATCACAGGTGAAGAACTTACACCTGCATCTCTGGGTGCATTACTTGCTCACTTCGAGAACAAGATCATGTTCCAGGGATTCGTATGGAACTTAAACAGCTTCGACCAGGAAGGTGTTCAGCTTGGTAAAGTCCTTGCAAAACGTGTTCTTGCACATGACACTGACGGAGCACTGAAAGTATACAGTGACCTGTTAAACATCTGATTTCATCAGAAAGCAAAAGTTATGTTATAGGAACATTACGGAGTAATTTCCTATAACATAACAAAATCATCATACAGAACTCCGATAAATATTATCAGGAAGTTCCTTATGATGATTTTTCTGTTTTCTTTTCTAATTCTCTTCTGACTTCTTAACAAACTCTGCTTTCGGCAATGGTCTGGAATAATAGAATCCTTGAATATTGTCACATTCCATCTCCTTCAGAAGTTCAAGCTGATCTGCAGTCTCCACACCTTCTGCAACCACCTTCATGCCAAGTCCATGTGCCAGGATGATTACCTGCTGCACGACCATTCTTCCCTTCTGCTGGTGAATACAGTCAACCAGACTCTTATCAATCTTCAGTGTATTAAACGGTAATTCACTCAATGTTATCAGTGAAGAATATCCTGAACCAAAATCATCCATGTGCAGTGCAAATCCTGCATTTACCAGTTTCTCTGTAAAATCTCTGATCATAACATTATTCAGAGTAGCTGTTTCCGTCAGTTCAACAGGCACACAGGAAAACGGGATCCCATTCTCCTCTACAATCTTCATATAACGTTCAACAATATCGGAATGATGGATGCTTGTACGCGACAGATTTACAGAAATCGGAATCAGCTCCTGCCCCTTCTTCATCAGTTCACGCTGAAATTCGCAGACATACCGGAATATGTATTCATCCAGCTTCACGATCAGTCCGTCCTTTTCATATAGCGGGATGAAATCTCCGGGCATTACCATGGAACCATCCGGGTTGATCCATCGCACCAGTGATTCCGCTCCTGTGATCCTCTCTGTTTTTACATCATATTTCGGCTGGAAATATGCCACAAATTCTTTATTTTTAATCGCAGATTCAAATCTGTTCTCCAACAAACGGTCCTGCATCTGCTTCTGTTTCATTTTCTCTGTATAATAAGCAATGTTACACTCATAGTTATCGCGGATACTTCTGATCGCCATAAATCCTCTGTCACAGATTACAGAAACAGGTAAAGATTTATCAATATCCTGATAAACTCCATATTTGACCATAAGATTGGGAACAGGTGCATGCTCTGCGATTTCTTCTTCTATCTTTGTCACTGTTTCCAAAGACAGATCACAGTCATCACACGTCATACATACGAACTGGTCACTCCCATATCTGGAAACCAAACCTGTTTTCAGCATTTTTGTATAAGTTCCTGCCAGATAGCAGAGGATTTCATCTCCTACTTTCTCCCCGTAACTGCTATTGATCAGTTTGAAATCCCTGATGTCAGCAATTACAAGATGAAATTTCTCCCCCGGTCTGGTTTTCAGAAAAGATTTTGCATGATAGAAAAACGCCTGTCTGGTATAAACTCCGGTGAGCTCATCATGTTCTACTGCAGTCAGTGCCATTACGGACTCCCTCAGCTTGATCACACTGTTGATCCTGCCCATTACAAGTTTAAAGTTATAGGGCTTCGGAATAAAATCAACTGCACCAAGATCCAGGCATTGAAGTTCTACATCTTTTGAATTACTTCCGGTCATAACGATAACCGGTATGGTTGACAGAAATTTATCTGTGTTTCTGCGTCTGAGGAATTCAAATCCATCACACACAGGCATACAGATATCCAACAGCACTACTGATAATTCTCTGTAATGCTCGGAAAGAAGTTCCAGTCCTTCTTCCCCGTTTTCTGCGAAAAAAACATCAAATTTCTCTTCCAGAAAAGAAGAGAGGATATCTCTGTTTAATTCATTATCTTCTACGACCAGGATTTTTCTTTTGGACGGTATTTCCCCCGGTTCCAACAGTTTTGCATTGTCAGAATCTTTTCTCATACTTCTTTTGTACTCCTCACACACAATTTCCAAAGCAAAGCACCTCCGGATATCCGAACCGGAGATGCTCAAATTATTATAGTAACCGATCTGTTATCTGCAACCGTCCAGCCATTATGGGAATATACTATACTTAAACGTTACAGGCAGACATAATGTCTACGTATCTTAACTCTTTGAGTTTACATTATTTTGCATAATCTTTCAAGTCTTATTCTGCAGTTGACATGATTTTGCCACGACTTTATTATGGAAATTTCGCGCTCTGATGGACTGGATTAAGATGCATTATTTACGAGGACTGCTCTATACTTTTACAATGTACAGAATTTTTATATGCTGACAGCATAAACAGAGGCAGAAATGTTTCCACAAATAATCCTGCTTCAAACATTTCTGCCTCTATTATCCTGTCTGTAAATCTTTAAAAATAATATTCCTCTGAATAAATCCTCAGATCCTCTTTTGTCCATTCCCCACCTTCAATATGAAAGCTGTTCAATACCGGATAGTCCGCCATCAGTGACAGGATCAGATAACTTGCCTTTGAATCAAAAGCAAGACGGATATCCTCCACTGACGGACGGGATGGAGAAGACGGATGGGAATGCCAGTTTCCCAGCGGTTTCAATCCATTGGCACGCATATCCCTGATCGCATTTATCTGGTCTCTGGGATCCAGGGTAAAGTGATCTTCTGCATGATCTTTATTCTCCAGAAAATATACCTTTCGGATTTCCCTTCCCTCCCCGGTTTCCACTCCGGCCAAAAGCCCGCAGGCTTCCTCCGGAAGATGCTCTTTTGCATAATTAACGATCTCATCATAGAGATGATCTCTCATTCTTATTATAGCCATACTTTTCTCCTGTTTTGCATCAGGTTTTTCTTGTATTTACTGCTCATCTCTTGTGGCAAATCGGCCTGCTGTTTCCTCACAGACCTCCTGCTCGTAGTCGATCGGTTCCAGGATTGTCGGATGATCTCCGCATACTGCACAGTCATGAGTATCCTTCGGCAGTTTAACCTTATGGAATTCCATTGTCAGCGCATCAAAAGTCAGAAGATATCCTGTCAGAAGATCACCTACACCGATCAGATACTTGATTGCTTCCATTGCCTGTAAGGAGCCGATGACACCTCCCATTGCTCCGATGACACCTGCCTGCTTACAGGTAGGAACTGCATCCTTGGGCGGCGGATTCTTGAATACGCAGCGGTAACATGGACCTTCCCCGGGTACATAGGTCATCAGCTGACCTTTAAAACGAATGATACCTGCATGGGAAAATGGTTTTTTCTCCAGTACACACGCATCATTGATCAGAAATTTTGCCGGGAAATTATCAGTTCCGTCAATAATAAAATCATATTCTCGAATCAGTTCGCGGATGTTGGATGCGTCTACGAACATCCGGTAAGTTTTTACTTCCACATCCGGATTCATGGCATTCATGGTTTCCTTTGCTGATTTTACCTTTGCTTTTCCGATATCTGCTGTGCTGTGGATGATCTGTCTCTGCAGATTGGAAAGATCTACCTCGTCCGCATCCACAATACCGATTGTTCCCACACCTGCTGCTGCCAGATACATTGCCGCAGGTGCACCAAGACCGCCTGCACCGATGATCAGTACTTTTCCTTTCAGGAGCTTCTTCTGTCCCTTTGCACCCACTTCTTTTAAGATGATGTGACGGGAATAACGCTCAATCTGTTCATCTGTCATTGCCATTTAGCATCCACCTCCCATGAAATACAGAAATTCTACATTGTCTCCCTCTTTTAATACGGTAGACTCTTTATCCTCTGATACAACAAATTCTTCATTAATAGAAACGGTTACATATTCCGGCATCTCTACATTTTCCTGTGCGATCAGTTCCGGAAGTGTCAGTCCGTCTTTTACTTCTTTTTTCTCTCCTGCTACTGTGATAAACATATTTTTCTCCTTTATGCCTGCTCTCTTTTTAGAGTAATCCTTCAATCCAGCTGTTTAACTCTGCCTGTTTCAGTGCTCCTGTTTTCCGGTCTTTCGCCTGTCCGTCTTTAAAAAGGATCAACGTCGGATTTGCCTGCACTTCATACTGCTCTGCCAGCTCCACATCAAAGTTCGTATTTACTTTATATATTTTAATCTTATCCTCATAATCATCTTCCGCATTTCCGAGAACCGGTGCCAGCTTTTTACATGCCACACAGGAATCTGAATAAAAATCCACCAGAACCGTAAGTTTTTCCTTCAGGACCTTCTCTTCAAAATCCGCATTGCTTACCCGTACTGCCATCAGTCTTCCACCTTTCTTACATACATGGTGTAAGTACCATCTTCATTATCGGTTAATTTCAGTACCTTATGCCCTTCTTCTTTCATGCTGCGCGGAACATTCTGCACTGGTTCGCCATCGTTCATGCGGACAGCCAGAATCTCTCCATCCTCCAGTTCTTCGATTGCTACTTTTGCCTTCACGAATGTCAGGGGGCATACTTTATCGGTAATATCAACCTCATCGGTTACTTCAAAATCTAATTCAGCCATTATGTTCTCCTTTCACTGTCCTTCATACGCATCTTTCAGCTGACTACGGAAATCTTCTTCTCCCACACGCTGCAATGTTTTGCGGAAACGTTCACTTGGATTTGCATTTTTTTCAAAGAAATTAATTGCCGCATCTGTCACACGAAACAGTGTTTCTTTATCCGGGATCAGAGGAAGCAGTTCTTCTCCTTTATAGATATTATTTCCGAAGGTTCCTCCAAAAGATACGATATATCCCGGAGTTCCTTTCCATGCATCCACCGGACAGCTCTTTACACAGCGGCCACAATGATTACATTTCTGCGCATCCAGTTCTATTTTGCCGTCCACCATCTTCAGTGCATTCTGTCTGCAGGCTTTCACACACACACCACAGGAAATACAGTCGTCTTCCTTATATTCGATGTTCATGCCGCCTTTGATTCCAACATCGTTTTCTTCTGCTTTCAGGCAGTTATTCTGGCATCCTGTAACACCAAATTTGAATTTATGCGGGAGTTCCCGTCCGAAATATCTCTCATCAAGCTCTTTTGCCAGTGTGTAGGTGTCGATACATCCGCTTGGACAGACCTCTGAACCCTGACAGGCTGTAACTGTACGTACACGTGGTCCGCACACACCGGTTCCCACACCGCCTTTTGCCAGTGCTTCTTTTACCTCTGCCAGTTCTTCCACTTTAATAAAGGGAATTTCAATGCCCTGACGGGAAGTCATATGTACATATCCGCGGCCGTATTTTTCTGCTACTTCTGCTACTGTCTTAATATTCTCTGCAGTTAGGTTTCCACCGACCACTGCCAGTCTCAGGGAACCGTAACCTTTCTGTTTCTGTCTCATATATCCGCCTTTTTTTAAGGCTGCATAATCTACTTTCTGTGCCATTTTTATCTCTCCTTTGTGTTTTTAGAGCGTTTTTCAAATATTTTTTCCAGATCTGCGGCTGTCCGGTATCCTTACAGCCGGTTGAATTATCGTAATACTCTCTCAGTTTCTTCTATTTCAGATATTCTGCCACTGCGGTTGCTGCATTGGCACCATCCGAAACCGCAGTTACCACCTGACGCAGTTTCTTTGTTCTTGCATCTCCTGCCACATACAGCCCTTCCAGAGCGGTTTCTCCTGTCTCCCCTGCTCTGACATAACCTGAATCATCCAGTACTGCAAATTTTTTCAGAAGATCTGTCTGTGGTACTGCTCCGTAAGCAACAAATACACCGTTCACATCTATCACAGCTGCATCTTCCAGAACTACTCCGGTTACTTTCTGCTCTCCGATGATCTCTTTTACCTGATGCTCCAGTACGAAGATAACGTTTTCCTTCTCTCTCAGTTTCGCCACTGTAACAGCGGCTCCTCGGAATTCCTTTCTCCTGTGGATCACATATACTTTCTCTGCCACATCCGCCAGGTAAACAGCATCATCAAGTGCTGTATCTCCACCACCAAGAACTGCGACTGATTTACCTCTGTAAAATGATCCGTCACAGATTGCACAGTAAGAGACACCCTTTCCTGCATATTCCTGTTCTCCCGGAATATTCGCTCTTTGCGGTGTGGCTCCCGCCGCATAGATTACAGTTTTCGCTTCCACCTGCGAACCATCTGCAAATACAAGTTCAAAATCTGATGAAGCTTCTTTCTTTATCTCTGTTACTTCCTGTTCCATGAAGGATACCCCAAGCTTCACTGCATGTTCCCGGAAGTTCTCACCCAGATCATAACCGCTGATGCCCGGAAATCCCGGATAGTTATCTACCTGTCCGCTTTCTGCGATCTGTCCGGTTCCTTCATATTCTTTTTCTATCACTACGGCTGACAGATTAGCCCTCTTTGCATAGATTGCCGCACTCAAACCCGCCGGACCGCTTCCAATGATACCTACATCATATTTCATATCGTCAGTTCCTTTACACCTATTATTCCTATCGAATTAGTATGTTTTATAATAAACATAATAACACCGATAATTTCCTCTGTCAATAAATAAGATTATAAAAATTTTTTAGGATTCGTTATGGACTCAGGTTATAGCAGTTACTTAATATTCGCTGTACTAGATCCAGCTGTAATCTCCGCCGGTCAGAGCAAGGCTCAGAAGTGTGTCCATCTTCTCTACCTCTTCTTCACCCTCAATCTTCTGGATCAGTTCTGCTGTATCCAGCACATCCTCCAGTGACTCGTCCGGACCGATCTCATAGTCGATTTCAGCCTCACAGTCCGGGCATGGAATCCTCTTCATCGTCTGCATAGACAGAAAACGGTTGCCACATTTTTTACATTCATAATATCCGCACTCTT
>NZ_JBWJVQ010000246.1:0-9999 GCF_056339875.1 Blautia sp. ZXY-1-C6 | reverse complement strand
GAGCACGCAATGCTGGATTTTCATAAAATAGTATTGGATACAGCTTCTAGGGAGCGTTTATTGAAACGGTAAGTAACGGGTTATAATAAGATACAACCAATCAATTTTTTGTGGAAACTATTGATATTTCTTAGGGTATCGCATATAATATAATTAAGCCAAAAGGTTTCGTGTAGCGGCACGTAAAAGCTGTACTGTGCCCGGGCAGGGTAATTACTGGGACTATTTGATACTCGGAAGGGTATTACGCCCACGCCAGGGAGATACGGTGAGTCCGCGCCGGGGACTCAATGATACCGGCGACATTTTAGACATTCGGAAGGATGTCGCGGCTGACAGCCAGCATAAAACCGCTTTTTAAGATTATGGGCACTGGATAACAAAAAAGTTGTCCAGTGCTGTTTTTTTATACTATAGTGATGATTGGGAAAAGATAGATGGGAAAACAACAGGATAGAGAGAAAATTGTACAGGAGATTAAAGTAGCTGCTGATCTGTATAGGAAGCATTTAGTAGGTAAAAGATTTCTATATGTATTTGAAGGCAGATATATTGAGGTGCTTTATAAAGCTGCCAATTTTAGGCACTTGACAGGTGTGGCCACGAACCTTTCAGCAAAAAAGTTTTATAGTTATGCAGCAAAAAAAATGCTTCAGGCTTCGCAGATATTTTTTACACCGCAGCACCCTTTTTCATTGTGTAAGCGTAAGATTAAGCATATCGGACAGATTGCAATGCTGGCTGGCTCAGAAGGATTTATGCTGGAAGAGATTGTCACAGACACGAGAACTTATAAGTTTGGCACAACAGATCTTAATTTTACTCTATGCTTTAAATAAAGAGTCTGATGATAAGGGGCAGCAAAAGGGCGATTGCTTTGTAGTAGAATCGCTGCGAGATGAAGATTGCTTTTCTAAAAGTAGAACAGCATATACAGTAACTCATATTTTTTCAGATTTCCTGCCAGAATGATGCGAAAAAATATACAAATTCTACTGTTTTTACGATGAAAATGCAACGGTAGACGGTCTTCCAGATGAAATTAAAAACATGCTCGATCAAACTTTACTACATAAATAAAAATGGAGAGTACAGGTCTTGGCGTATAGAAAATACTGCAGGATCTTCTTACGAAAGAATTTTTTAAGATATGAGAGAAAAGAGGTGCTTTCTCATATGGCTACATCAAGTATCCTTACAGAGCTTGTGATTGAAGACCCCAAAAAGGCAGAAGCATTTATTAATGCACTGGAACTGTCCAGTCAAGATCCAGTATGCAGCCCGTCTGCCCCGTTCATTCCCATATTAGATAGTGTGGAAGAGATACGGAGGTTCCTGGAAAGAAAAAAAAAGTAAGCCTATGTATTGGCAAATATCTTAGATGAATAGAAGCTATTGGAGAGGAGTCGATATGTGACGTTCTCTCCTTTTTTATGCCTAATTGAAGAGATAATGCAGTGCTTTTTCGTAAATGGTGCAAAAATCGTTTTCAACTCGTTCAGATATAATAAATCTCTAAAACCAAAAAAGGAAAGAAATGGTAATGAAACTGGGAAATCTTGCCTCCATAGTCCATTACCCAGGGAAAGGATTTGTAATTATAATAGAGCCTGTAATCAACGAGGAGATAAAAGAATGCAGAATGAACTTTATATTGTAGCAGATGCCATAAAAGCCTTGCGGGAATCCAGGGGACTGACTCAGGAGCAGCTTGCAGAGAAAGCAGATATTTCCGTATCACATCTGGCGAAGATTGAAACACATGCCAGACTTATGGGAATGAAAACTTATATCCGGCTGTTGGAAGCTATGGATATTCCCATAAAAGAACACTTTATACACATGGGTACAGCGAAAAAAGATATGATGTTGAAGGAAAAAATCTGGTATCTGGTACAGGATTGTGATGAAAGAGAAACTAGCCTTTTGATCTATTCCATAGAGGGAATTAAGAAAGGGCTAAAGAAATATCAGCAAGACAGCAGGAAGTGAGAATACAGATAGGGAGGAAAAGGGAAATGTTATCAAGAGAAAAGGTGGAAGCAGTATTATTTAAAATGGGAATGCCTGCCAATGTAAAAGGATTTGGCTATATTGTAGACAGTGTTTTGCTTCTGGAAGAAGACAGCAAGATTAAAACGACATATCTGTATTTTAAGGTGGCCCAGCAACATGGCACGACAGGGCAGCGGGTAGAACGGGCAATCCGCCATGCGTTTGATATTGTCCGAAGCTGCAGAGGTGATTATGATGTGGTGAACCATTATATCGGTTTTATCAACTGTGCCAATTCCCCTTCCTTATCCATGCTCACAATGAAGATACGGGAGGAAGCACTGGAAGTACCGGAACCAAAACCGGAAAAGAAAGAAGAGAACGTGATTACGGGAATTACCGAAGACCGGCTTTTGGAGTTGATGCGGCAGGCATGTACGGAATTTTGGGCAGATATGATTATCCGGTTAAAAAAATAAAGAGAAATGCAGACCGAAAACAGTCTGCCAAAACACATCAGGGTTATGGTGTCTTTTGGCAGGCTGATGTTTTCAGCCGGGAAGAACCTTGAAAACTGAATATCAGTATGGTGATATTTTTTTAAAACAAACGTGTCATTTCTGACGCTAATCTATAGAAATATCTTAAAGGACACAAAACATTTCGGCACATTCTATTTTGTATGATGCAGGGTCATGAGCTGTGCGAAGATACACTTGTCCGCAGTGGCAGCAGGTAAGGCAGAAAAGAAGCGGATCAAACAAGGAATCGTAGAAGATGAAGGGAAAGTGTGAGCAGCGCCCGGACATAGGCTGTGGGTGGCAGGCAGTCTGAAAGCCGAATGATAATGATACCTTTGCATAAAACACTGCAACCAGGGTAGCGTCTGGGACATGCTGCAGCGGGAAAGGGTGCTGCAGGGTGTCAGGCGGCCAGCCGGGCCGGTCCTACATGCTCCCGTTCACACCGGGGTGAGAAAATAAAAAACATGCTGGCAGGGAAAGCCCTGCCAGTATGGTGTGTAAAATGGGTTCATTTTAGGGCTATGGGGAAACGCCGGTTTCTTTATAGCCCTGGAATGAAAACAGGAGCCAAAGAAAGAGGAGGCAGAGCAATGAATAGAGAGATGTTACAAAAACTGTTTTCAGAAGATAAAGAGATCTTTCAGGGAGGAATGTTATTCCCTGCATGGATTTGCAAAGGAAAAAAAGAGATAGAAAATAGGAACAGTCCCCAGCGGGCGGCAGTGTATCTGGATATTCCCATTCCATGTGCCGGGCTTTTGTATTATGAAAAAGAAAAAAGCCTGCATTACTGTGAACAGCAGACATACCATGTGGTCACTTTACTGGAAGGTGTAGGGTGTGGTAATTCCATAGAAAAAGAAAACTGGCAGAGGCTGGCAGTGCTTGCAGGAAAAGGCATGATTGATGTGATTGTGGTATCCGGGCTTAGCAGGTTATCCTATTGTCCGGAAGAAATTTTACAGACTATGGAACTGCTCCAGTCTTTTCAGGTGCAGATAGACTGTATCGGTTATGGGATTTTAGATTATGCCAGACTGAAACAGTATTTAATGCACACCTGGGAGAAACAGGAACAATTTGAGCAGGACTTAGATGCGTATCTGTGCAGTTGCTGTACCAGGGAAGGGATATAATGCTCTCGCGGGAAGAACTGCTGAAGATGCGGGAAATGACGTTTGAGGACATTGACCCGAAAGAGATACAAGATGTAGAGAAACTGAAGATTGATGTAAAAAAGAGCAAACCGGAGAAGGTCCGGGAAATCCTGGAGTCCGGAAAGAACCCTTATTTTCTGAAATATAAGGGGATCACCATAAAGATTGGGTTTGCTTCTACCAACCGTACCATAGAGGAAGCCATGCAAAGCCTTGTGCAGATGAAATGGTAAAGCCACGACAGGGATAGGGAAGAAAGCGGATTGTTGGCAGATTACAGGGTGGACAAACCTTCTGGACTATGGTAGGATGATGGCAAGGACCCGAGTAGCCTCTATCATTTAGGGAATCGGCTGACGAATCTAAATGATAGGAGCGAATACAATGAAAAATCAAATACTTAAAAAAATCTATCGTGCGGTTGTTTACCTGCGCCTTTCTGACGAAGATGGTGATAACAGGGAAAGCGACAGCATATCAAACCAGAGGATACTAATCCATAGCTTTTTAAAGAGCCACCCTGAAATTCAGGTGGTAAAAGAATGTGTAGATGATGGATATACCGGCACAAACTTTAACCGCCCCGGTTTTCAGGAAATGCTGCGTATGCTGGAAGAGGGGGAAGCAGACTGTATTATTGTCAAAGACCTTTCCCGTTATGGAAGGGACTTTTCCGGTGTTTTACAGTATGTGGAACGTATCCTGCCGAAAATGGGTGTGCGCCTGATCCTTGTCAATGACAATTATGACAGCCTCACGCCAAATCGTGATTTCCTTACCCTGAGATTTAAAAGTTTAATCAATGACCTTTACCCTGCGGATACTTCCAAAAGTGTGCGTTCCCATTTGTATGTCAAAATGACAGCCGGGCAGTGTGTAGCGCCTTTTGCTTTTTATGGTTATCTGAAATCCGAAGAGGATAAACATAAGCTGGTCATGGACGAAGTGGCAGCTTCTGTTGTACGGGATATTTACCACATGAAAATGCAGGGCTACAGCCTGACGGATATATCCGAAGAATTAAACCGGCGTGGGATCTTGACGCCTCTTCGGTATAAGCAGGTATATTTAAAACAGAAATTAAAGACAGGGTTCCGTCTGACGGAAAAACCGGTCTGGATGCCAACTATGGTGCGTCGTATCCTTCTTGATGAACGCTACACCGGAGTGCTGATACAGGGAAAAACCACAACGCCAAACCATAAAGTAAAGGTTGTGATCCACAAAGAGGAAGCTGAGTGGATACGGTATGAAAATGCTTTTGAGCCGGTTATCAATAGACACCAATATGAAGTGGTGGGCAACCTGATGAAAATGGATACCATGAGAGGTGCAAAGGGGCTAGCGCTTCTTTCAGGCCTGGTAAAATGTGGGGACTGTAAAGAAAGCATGGTACTGAAAAGCCCAGATAAAGTCCACCACTATTATGTATGTTCGACGTCCCTTTATGAAAAGCAGTGCAGTTCCCATAGTATCAGTGAGAAAAAACTGGTAGGGGCTGTGACAGAAGCAATCCTGCATTATATTTCTGTTCTGGTGGAGTTGAAGGAGATACTGGCGTATGTAAAAACTGCCTCAATCCCAAGACAGCGGCTTTTGGAAGAAGACAAAAAACTGGAGATGCTGGAAAAGGAGAGCCAGAGAATTTTAAACATTAAAGTAAAACTGTATGACAGTTTTGCAGAAGAAATCCTGGACCGGACAGAATTTGAAACCTTCAAAGCAAAGTATGACCAGTCTTTAGAGGAAATCCGGCAGGCAATGGAGTGCCAGCAAAGGGAAATCCGAAACTTGCAGGAAACCCTTGAAAAACAGCAGGAGTGGCTGGAATATTTTCTGGAATACCGGGACCGGACGGAAGTGGACCGCTTAATGCTGGTAAATCTGGTCAAACGGATTGAGGTATATGAGCAGAAGCGCATTATCATTCATTTTTGGTTTGAAGATGAATTTGAAAAGGTATTGGGACTGCTGGAAACAGTAAACAGGACAAAGCCGGATCAGCGTGTGGAAGCCTTCCTGAAAGGAAAGGGGGCGGAAGCAAGTGCCTAAGGTAAGCAAAAGAGGACAGAAAAGACAAAACAGTAAGCCGGAAGTTAAGTATCTGAGAACCTATATTTATGTAAGGCTTTCCGAAAAGGACGGAGGGCATGGCAGAAGAGATTCCATTTATATCCAAAAACAGATCTGTGAAGACTACGCAAAGAAACACCCGGAAATGCTGGTGGTAAAAGTCTATGCGGATAATGGTGTGACAGGTACAACGTTCCAAAGGGACGCATTTGAAGAGTTGATGGAAGATGTGGCAAATAAAAAGGTTGACTGCATCATTGTAAAGGATTTTGCCCGGTTTGGAAGGGACGCCTTAGATGCTGTAGATTTGATTGATGTGATTTTCCCAACCTTAAATATCCGGTTTATTTCCGTTATGGACGAATATGACAGCGCAAACCCAGCTTGTGTAGAAAACAGGACCACCAATATTTTGAAACACTTTATGAATGATTATTATGCCAGGGAAGTTTCAGAGAAACTGGTACAGGCGCACCGGCTGTCCAGGGAACGGGGAGAGTTTTGGGGTTCCAGACCTCCTTATGGATACCAAAGAGCAGAGGAAAACAGTAAGAAGCTGGTGCCGGAACCAGAGGAAGCAGAAATAATCCGGCAGATTTTTTACTGGTATGTGTTTGAAGAAATGTCAAGCTATGATATAGCAAGGGAACTGAATGGTAAAAAGGTATTAGGACCGGAGGACAGCTACCAGAAAAGGAAACAGGGAAAGGAGCCGGAAAAAAGGCGGTTATGGAGATCAGACGGTATCAGGAAGATTTTACAGAACCCCGTTTATATAGGTGCTGCTGTTTATGGGAAAACAAAACAGATGCTTGCGCAGAATATTCCCCTTCAGATGATACCAAAAGAGCAGTGGGAAGTGTGTGAAAATGCCTGGGAAGCAGTTGTGGAACGGGCGATTTATGAGAAAGCACAGGAAATTGCAAAGGAACGCTGGAAAGATACGTTGGATAACTGGGCTGCAAACCCAAAAGAAAAACAGGGGGCAGATGGCCCTTTTAAGGGAAGGATTTTCTGCGGGCATTGCGGAAGACGTCTTGGAAGAAGCAGGAGCGGAGGTAATGAGAAACACAAATATATGGTTTATAAATGCCCTTCCTTTTCCCTTACAGATCATACGGAATGTTTCCGGACGGTGAATGAAATTTACATCAATCAGGCAGTCAAGGCAGCACTCCGCTACCAGATCCAGCTTGCTGTAGAAAGTAAGAAAACCTATGGTGCAGAGTTTTATCAAAAGCTGGAGCAGGAGGTAGCAGAAAAAATAAAAAATGCCAGACAGAAGTATGAGAAATATGGAAGAAAACTGGAAACCTTGTTTGAGCATTATGCTACCGGGCTGTTGGACTGCAAGGAATATCAGGAGATTAAATCAATCTATCAGGAAGAACAGCAAGCAGCCAGGCAGAATATGAAGCAGATACAGCTTCGTGGACAGCACCTGTTAGATCAGGTGAAGGCAAGAATGGATTGGACAGAGGAACTTCTAAAGTACCAAAGATTTCAGAAGATAGAGAAAGGAATTGCGGACCGCTTTATTGAAAAGATTACGGTATATTCCAAAGACTATGTGGAAATCGTGTTCTGGTTTGGGGATTTATTTGAAAAGGAGCTGGAAAAAGAACTAGACAATATGGAAGGAGGTCTTCCGTATGCAGTGTGATTTTGTTTTTGCTTATCTGCGTCTTTCCAGAGATGATAAAGAAAAAATGGAGGAAAGCAACAGCATTAAAAATCAAAGGCTTTTAATTCAGCACTTTGTAGAAAACCAGCCGGAGTTTGCAGGGGCAAAGTTTTTCTTCTTTGTAGATGACGGTTACAGCGGTACAACGTTTGACCGCCCGGAATTTAAGCGCATGATGGGGCTGATTACCAGGAGAAAACGAATCTGTATCATTGTCAAAGATTTGAGCCGCCTGGGAAGGGATACCATAGAAACACAAAACTATATCGAAAAAATATTTCCGTTCCTTGGGGTGCGTTTCATTTCAATCAATGATTTTTATGACAGCAGCCAGAAACCTTCCGAAAGAAAGGATACGGAGATTAAATTTAAGAACCTGATCAATGGGATTTATCCCCAGATTTGTTCCAACAATATCAAAAAAGTTATGAGGAAACAGGCTGAAATGGGACAATATCATGGTTCAATCCCAACATACGGATATTGCTTCCATGACGGTGTTCATACAAAACTTCATCTGGATATGGAGGCAGCTTCCGTTGTAAGGGGGATTTTCGACCAAAGGTTGGAAGGAAAGACCTATGCAGACATTGCCAGGGACCTGAATAAAAAAGAAGTTGAAACACCTACCGTATACCTTCAAAGGAAAGGCTGGGCGCCGGAAGCAAAGAAATCTGTGAAATTCTGGGACGGAAATTTAGTAAAGCTGATTTTGTTTAATCCGGTTTATGCAGGACTGACGGTAAGAGGGAAAACAGAAACCAGGGTTCCGTCAAAAAGAGAGTACCGATATATTTCAAGAGAGGATTGGATTTGCGTAAAAGGAGGACACGAAGCGATTGTAACGGAGCAGGAGCTTCAGAAGATCCAGGACATGGTACAGAAGGACAGAAAATATTATGGGCGGACACCGTCTTCTGAGAATATTTTTTCAGGTTTGATCCGTTGCGGACATTGTGGTCGGAAAATGCGGATACGGACAGAATACAAAGAAAAGCCGATTTATTGTAAAAGTGTTACGACAGCCCCCAATGCTTCCTGTTATCCAAAGAAATATAAGCAGAAAGAGTTGGAAGAACTGGTGCTAATTATGATAAGACAGCAGGTAACCCTTGCAGAGGATACCATAAAGCAGTTAAAGAAAGCCAATCAGACTTTGAATATTCCGAAACTCCGATATCGAAAAAAGCAATATGAAAAGAAGCTGGCGCTTCGTAAACAGGAGAAAATGGAACTGTATGAACAATATGCAGAAGAACAGATTTCTTTGAAAGATTACCTGGCACGAAAACAAACCTGTATGGAGAAGACAGCAGTTTATCAGCAAAAGATACAGGAGATAGAAGCAAGAATTTTAAAAGGGGAGGAGAAAAAACAAAAGGAGAAATCAGAGGGACTGCAACTTTTTGTAAAATATAAGGGATTGGAAGAGCTGTCTTATGAAGTTCTGCATGAGCTGATTGAAGTCATAAATTTTTATGATCCGGAACATATTGAAATTGTATGGAAATACAGGGACGAATTTCTGGAAGCAATAGGATAAGAAAGAACCGGGAGAGCTTATTGTCTTGGATTCCAGTAGAGAAGAAGATTTCATAAAAGAGGAGGAAAACGCTACGGTGTCTTCCTCTTCTTTGTATTAGGAGAAAATTTGGCAAAGAAGATGGGGGAAGAGCCATGTATCTTGAAACATATTCTATGGAAGAACTGATGGAACTGATAGAAGAGAAAGGATATTGTTCTGTGGAAGCAGTAGAAATTCTGAAAGAAATGGAACAGGCAAAAAAAGAGTATGATTTTTTACTCCGGGATTGTAAGGAAAAAGCGTGGAAAACAGACCAGGTGGTAGTTGATTATTACAGGTATCTCTTGGAAGAATTGCGGAAAGCGTTGCCCTATGATGCTATGGGAGGTCAGCACACGATTCCGATTCTGGTATTGCAAGAGTTCCGGAAACAGGATATTGTAGAAAAAATCAGGAATTTTATAGGCTGTCAGGCTGGGTTTTCTGATCATGATCTGTTACAGGAAATACAGAAATTTATTACCGTACATCTGGACCCGCAGGGAATTATCCTCTATATGGATGTACTGGGGAATCAGCCAGTGGCAAGGAATGCTTACAAACAGGGAGGACAAATGTGGTAAAAGAAAGAGTATTGGCGGTTCCGGATACAAGCATTTTTATTGCAGAACTGCCGGAAGCGACCAGAAACATCATAAGAAAAGACTTAGAAGAACACGCAAGAGAACATCATTACCGGCTGGAGTGGGATTTGAAAAATAAAGACTATGTAGCAATGAGCCGGAGATTTTGCGATATGGAAGACATTTATATGGATACCCATCTGCATTTTTGTGAGGCAGGGGAGGATATAGAGCCCTATGAAAAAAGCCTGCAGCGGACCATTTCTATCAGGTTATATCAAGACGAAGTAGAAGAACTCTGTAGGAAGTCTGGAAAAGTTGGGCTGTCAATCGGTGAACTGTTCCGAACAACTTGAAAAAAAAAAAAAAAAAAAAAAAAAAAAAAAAAAAATGTACCCTTAGATAACTGTCCAGTTCT
>NZ_JBWJVQ010000245.1:0-13347 GCF_056339875.1 Blautia sp. ZXY-1-C6 | reverse complement strand
TGATGCGGGGATCGCCACTGTAATAAGCAGAAATGCAAGTATCTACAGATCAGGCAGTACAGTGGCGGGAAACTATGATGAGAACAGCAGTTTCTATAAAAGACAGAAAGCATTGCTGGATGTGATCGATTATCATATCTATGAAGATAAAGAAGGGTTTCAGGCTGCGTTGAAGAAATCAAAGACAGATTTCGTAGTAACACAGATCGGGCTGGTTGACCATGATTTTCTGACAGAGTGTGGTTGTGAACTGATCGCACAGACGGAATCTTGCTACATTTACAGATTTGATTATAGCAATCCTCGTAAATAATGCATATTGATCCGGCTCATCAGAGCGTGAAATTCTGCCAAGCTGTTTCAAATGCATTAATTAAGAGGCGTGCTATGATCGAAATATCATATATCTTACAAGAGAAGGAGAAAAGAAATGAAAAGTAACATAAAAAGACTTTCGTTCTGCCTTTCAGCACTGATGCTGCTGATACTGGCAAGTCCGCTGACTGTACTTGCAGCAGAGGAAGAGGTGGCTGCATCTGCGAAATTTTACGGCACATTCTGGTCGTTGGTTCCGCCGCTTGTTGCCATTGCACTGGCACTGATCACCAAAGAAGTATACAGTTCACTGTTTGTAGGAATACTGGTTGGTGCACTGTTTTACTCTAATTTTAATTTCGAAGGAACAATCCTTCATATTTTTGAAGGCGGAATGATCAGCGTTCTGACAGATTCTTATAATATGGGTATCCTGATCTTCCTTGTTATTCTGGGAACCATGGTATGTCTGATGAACAGGGCAGGCGGTTCCGCAGCATTCGGACGCTGGGCCGGTAAGAGGATTAAAAGCAGAGTTGGTGCGGAACTCTCAACCATCATTCTTGGTGTACTGATCTTTATTGACGATTATTTTAACTGTCTGACAGTAGGAAGCGTTATGCGTCCTGTGACAGATAAGCACAATGTGTCCCGCGCAAAGCTGGCGTACCTGATCGATGCCACAGCAGCACCGGTATGTATCATTGCACCGATTTCTTCATGGGCTGCGGCAGTCAGCGGATTTGTAGAAGGAGAGGATGGAATTACTCTGTTTGTACATGCAATTCCCTATAACTTCTACGCACTGCTTACGATCTTCATGATGGTGGCAATGGTTCTTATGAAAGTAGAATTCGGACCAATGGGTGTTCATGAGACAAATGCTTTAAAAGGCGATATCTACACAACACCTGCACGTCCTTATGCAAACGCGTCTGAAGATGAGAAAAGTAATCCGCGTGGCAAGGTGATCGATCTTCTGATCCCGATCATAAGCCTTGTAATATGCTGCGTAATCGGTATGATCTATACAGGTGGTTTCTTTAGCGGAACTGATTTTGTAACTGCATTTTCACAGAGTGATGCATCTGTGGGACTGGTGCTTGGAAGCTTCTTCGGACTGGTTATCACGATTGTTTTATATCTGATACGTCGTGTTATGAATTTCAGAGACTGTATGGCGTGTATTCCGGACGGATTCAAGGCAATGGTACCTGCGATCCTGATCCTTACTTTTGCCTGGACATTGAAGGCCATGACAGACAGCCTTGGTGCATCTGTATTTGTATCTGCAATTGTTAAAAGCTCTGCAGGCGGGCTGATGAATTTCCTTCCTGCAATTATCTTTGTGATCGGGGCTGTTATCGCATTTGCGACAGGTACTTCATGGGGAACCTTTGGTATCCTGATCCCGATTGTTGTTAATGTATTCTCAGGAACAAATCATGAACTGATGATCATCTCTATTTCTGCATGTATGGCAGGTGCTGTATGTGGAGATCACTGTTCACCGATTTCCGATACAACCATCATGGCATCAGCAGGTGCACAGTGTGAACATGTAAATCATGTCAGCACACAGCTTCCCTATGCAATGGTTGCAGCAGCAGTATCTTTCCTGACTTATATTATCGCAGGATTTGTACAGACAGCATGGATCGCACTTCCTGCAGGAATCGTTCTTATGGCGATCACCCTGGTGATCATCCGATTAAAATTCGACGATCTGAAAATGTAAATAAAACCGGGCAGTCAGCACAATGCATGACTGCCCATAATTTTTTTATAACAAGGTTACTGTTCACACATCACTATCCCGCGAGGTGTTTTGGCATGAATATGCCAAAATCTCGAGACATACAAGCCAAAATTCCATTGCCGCAGGCAATCTGGAATTTTGGCTACGTTACTGTGAACGGAGTGAACGGTCGTGAACAGTAACCTGGAAATTTTTTCAAAAGGGCAGGAATGGGGAATCGCCTTGTATTTTGTTGGATTTTATTGTATGATATCGAGTGACAGGATATCTCGTTACTGTTCATTTTGTTCTCAGTAACGATATCTTTTTTGTCACTGATTTTATCAAAAAGGAGGATTTTTAAGCGATCAATAATATTGATATTAGTGATTAAATATGTTAAAATGTGCTCATGGAGGTATTGCTATGAACACATCGAATATCACTAATTATAAACCAAAAGATTTTGCTGAATTATTAGGTGTCTCTGTGAAAACATTACAGCGTTGGGACAGGGAAGGAACGCTAAAAGCAAATCGAACTCCAACTGACAGGCGTTATTATACTTACAGCCAATATCTTCAATTCAAAGGCATAAATACAGAGAATGATACTCGACAGGTTGTTATTTATGCAAGAGTTTCTACAAGAGATCAAAAGGATGATTTACAGGATCAGGTATCGTTTTTACGTCAATTCTGTAATGCCAGAGGAATGATTGTAGACCAATGTATTGAAGAGTATGGCAGTGGTTTAAACTATAACCGCAAAAAGTGGAATCAGCTGTTAGACGAAGTAATGGAACAGAAAATTAAAACCATCATAGTTACACATAAAGACAGATTTATCAGATTTGGGTATGACTGGTTTGAAAAATTCTGTATGAAGTTCAACACAACTATAGTGATAGTGAACAATGAAGAACTATCACCGAAAGAAGAACTTGTACAGGATATTGTATCTATACTTCATGTTTTTTCCTGTAGATTGTACGGGCTTCGTAAGTATAAAAAACAAATAGAAAGGGATGAAGAGATTGCTAAAGAGCTTCAAGACGGAAATCAATCCAACTGAAGAGCAGAAAGCCCGGATCCGCAGGACGATAGGAATTTGCCGATATGTCTATAACTTCTACCTTGGTCACAACAAAGCCCTGCATGATAATGGTGAAAAGTTTATGACTGGTAAGAGCTTTAGTTTATGGCTTAACAACGAATACATTCCCAATAATCCTGACAAAACATGGATCAGGGAAGTGTATTCAAAAGCCGTAAAAAAGTCTATCGAAGATGGATGTACTGCTTTTACAAGATTTTTTAAACATCAGAGTGATTTTCCTAAATTTAAAAAGAAAGGTAAATCTGATGTGAAAATGTATTTTGTCAGAAATAACCCAAAGGATTGTCAATGCGAAAGGCACAGACTTAAGATCCCAACCCTGGGCTGGGTGCGTATCAAAGAAAAAGGATATATCCCAACAACAAAGGATGGATATATGATCAGAAGTGGCACAGTGTCTGTTAAGGCTGGCAGATTTTATGTTTCTGTTCTTGTAGAGATTCCCGATGTCAATATTGGCAATAACTCAAACGAGGGAATTGGCATAGACCTTGGACTAAAAGATCTTGCCATTGTCTCAAATGGAAAGACATACAGGAACATCAACAAATCGGCAGGATTAAAGAAACTTGAAAAACAACTGATCCGGGAACAGAGAAGTCTTTCCCGAAAATATGAAAATTTAAAGAAAGGAGAGTCCACTCAAAGAGCAAATATACGGAAACAAAAGCTTAAGGTACAAAAACTTCATCATAAAATGGATAATATCCGTACGGATCACATTAACAAGACAATCGCTGAGATAGTGAAAACCAAACCATCTTACATAACGATTGAAGATTTAAATGTAAAAGGAATGATGAAAAACAGGTGTCTTTCAAAAGCTGTTGCATCTCAGAAGTTTTATGAATTTAGAACAAAGCTTAAAGCTAAGTGTGATGAAAACGGCATTGAATTAAGGGTGGCAGATAGATTTTATCCATCTTCAAAGACCTGTCACCATTGTGGTTCTGTCAGGAAAAATTTAAAGCTTTCAGATAGAATTTACAGATGTGAATGCGGCTATGTTGCAGACAGGGATCTCAATGCGGCACTTAATTTAAAAGATACTAAAACTTACAGGATTGCATGATCAAAAGCAAATGTAAGTATGTACCGAAGGCTATTTCGGGAATTAACGACTGTGGAGTGTACAAGAACCTGTGAGTAGCGTATTGCCTGCAATCGTCAAAACATACACAATGAAGCAGTAAGAAGTATTCGTGAGGACTTCAATTTCTCGATGTGTTTGAGTATGTTTAAACACATTTGGAGTGGCAGGCTTTCATGTCAGATCATTTACCACGTACAAACCGGTGGCTGATCGCACTTTCTGTTATTCTGTGTCTGATACTTGGAGGAATTTTCACCCGTTCTTCCGCTGTGACTTCACAGGCAGATGCCATCAGCGATGCCGGAGCTTTCGTGTCAGAAGATCAGGATTCTGCGGAGTTTACTTCTGAGGAAACATTGACTGATAGCAATGATAATTTTACGGATTCTTCTTCCGGGAAACTGTTTGGACGCACTTCTTCAGATTCATCTGAAGCTTCTCCGGGCGGTCCTGCATTAAGCACTGATATCTCGCCTGAGGCATCAGAGGGCAGCTGGGCTTCCAGTGGAAGTAACTGGATGTTTCTGGTAGATGATAAGCCATACACAGGATGGTTCACAGATACAGATGGGAAACAGTACTATATGGATGAGACCGGTATTATGCAGACAGGCTGGACAGATATCGGAAAGAAGCGGTATTATTTTGATATGGATGGCATTCTGCAGACAGGGACTGTGATAATAGATAAGAAAACTTATGAACTGGATACAGATGGTTCTCTGAAAGGTTATACGCCAAAGAAAAAATCCTCGAAGAAGAAATCTTCAGATAAGTCAGCTACCTCTGACAAGTCCGGTACATCTACGGCAAAGAAGTCGGTTGCCCTTACTTTTGATGATGGTCCCAGCTCTTTTACAGACCGTCTTCTGGACTGTCTGGAAGAAAATAATGCAAAGGCAACTTTCTTTATGGTGGGTACTGAGATTGCCAGTTTTCCGGACGAAGTAAAACGCATGAAGAAACTGGGCTGTGAACTTGGAAACCACACTTATGACCATAAGGATCTGGCGACTCTTTCTTCGGATGAGATCAGTTCAGAAATTGCAAGAGTGGATGAACAGCTTGTAAATCTTACAGGTGAGGGAGCTTCGGTGGTCCGCCCGCCATATGGATCTGTTAATGATACGGTAAAATCAACTGTGGGAACCCCGATGATTCTGTGGTCCATTGACACTCTGGACTGGAAAACGCAGGATGTGGAATCTACGGTTGAGGAAGTCATGAATAATGTAAAAGATGGTTCCATTATTCTGATGCACGATATCTTCAGCACCTCTGTAGATGCAGCCGAGATCCTGATCCCGCAGCTTATCGAAGAAGGCTATCAGCTTGTAACAGTGCACGAACTGGCTTCCCTTCATCAGACAGAATTATCGGCAGGAGTTACATACGGTGAATTTAATCGAATCAAGTAAGTCCCCTGCGGAAGTTGCGAAAAGTAATAAGAACAGCAAAATCTCCAGCAGAAGCTGACAAAAACAATGTCAGAAAAACGGAACGTAAAAATACAGGCAGTTACCACAAGGATAACCGCCTGTATTTTTTACGTTCCATATTCAATTTTATTCAAGTAAATCTCCTCTGATGTATCCGGTCTGACCGTCGTAGTCGATCTGAACCCATTCACCATCAGTACCTGTCTTCTGAACCTGATCACCTGCTGAGATCACGCCAAGGATATCAGCATCTGTGCTGGCTTCTGCGCGTACATTACATTCCTCCGAAGCAGTAAGCATCGTGCCATCTTCTGCCTCTGTTGACACACCTGCTTCCTCCCCAAGACCATTCAGGAATTCTTCAAGAGACGGATCAGATTGCTGTGCCTGATCCAGTTCATTCTGCACCTTCTTTATAAGAGCTGAAACATCACTGTCTGATAACTGTTTTTCCATATATGCGGAAATCTCAGAATCCTGTAAAGCTCCGTTATTGATCACCCAGTTTCCTTCGCTGTTCTTATATACATAGAACTGAGTCAGTGCAGGGGCCTTGGTCTCAACGCCCTGACAGATATACGAGAAACAGGCGTAAACCACGTAAGAATCATCTGTCATACCTTTCTTCGTGTACACATCGCCTACTTCATACCCTTCGATATAATCTTTCAAATTTGTGACTTTTGACTCATCAGACGGTGTGAAATCATCTTCCAGAGTCTTCAGCGTTGCAATATCTTTTTCCCCCAGAGCCTGATAATAGCTCGTGATCAATGCAGTAACGTCTGCATCTGCTGTTTCCATGGGATTGGCGTCTTCTTTCTTCTCGTCAGACTCCCCTTCACTTATCGGAGAAGAAGGAACATTTCCCTGGTCTTCGGATGTGGTTTTCTGTTCATCTCCGGAATTCCCCTTATTACTTCCGGAACAGGCTCGAATGCCGCAAAACAGGACAACCACAATTATCAGAATAGCTCCACCCAGCATAAAATACCGGAGATTATCTGATAACCATTCTCTAAAATCATCCAAGTTCTTGTCCTCCTTATGAGTTACCGTTTGCTCCGTTCACTGCCGCCATACGATTTCTGACAGTTCCCGATTCTGATAACTCCTGTGATACAACGCACCGGAACTGTACATACGTCCCAGGCAGCACGCCTGAAGGGAATCGAACCCCCGCACATGGTACCGGAAACCACTGCTCTATCCACTGAGCTACAGGCGCGTATCTTGAAAATCTGATTTTCAAAGGATTTATATAATTTATTTAATACAAGGTCTATATTATCATAATTACCGAAAAAAGTAAAGTTTTTTATTTTATTACAAAAGATGCATTATTTTGGCTTGTATGTCTCGGGATAGTGGTGTATGAGCAGTAACATTTCCAGAAAAATTCCATCAAAATTTCACCGTTGATAAGATGTACAAAAAATTATATAATAGAACAATGGACGAAAAAATCAGAATAAACAAATATTTAAGCGAGGCAGGCATATGCTCCAGACGGGAAGCCGACCGGATGATCGAAGAGGGAAGGATTACGGTAAACGGAAAAAAAGCAGAAAGCGGTCAGAAAGTCAGCCTGGAAGATGAGGTCTGTGCAGACAATATACCTGTCTATAAAAATGAAAAAAAAGTACTGCTTCTTTTTAACAAACCCAGAGGGATCGTGTGCAGCACAAAGCAGCAGTTTGATGAGACGACGGTAACAGATTATCTGGATTATCCTCTGCGTGTTTATCCTGTGGGCAGACTGGATAAAGAATCACAGGGCCTTCTCCTTCTGACAAATGAAGGAGATCTGGTCAATAAGATCATGCGCGCCGGAAACTATCATGAGAAAGAATATTTTGTGACAGTGAATAAGCCGGTGGACAGGGAATTTGTCCGAAGGATGAGCAAGGGAGTCCCTGTTCTTGATACAGTGACCAGACCATGCAGAGTGGTGCAGACAGGAGAATGCAGCTTTCGGATCATTCTGACACAGGGACTGAACCGGCAGATCCGCAGAATGTGCCGGTATCTGGGATATGAGGTACAGAAGCTGAAAAGGATCAGGATCATGAATCTGACTCTGGACGGGATCAGAGAAGGCGAATACAGAGAGATCACAGCACAGGAATGGGAAGAACTGAACCATTTACTGGAATCTTCCACAAGTGAAACAGTGATCAGAACAGGAGAACAGAATGGAAACAGCAGCGATCATGCGAATGAAAGAGCTGGTGCAAAAGCTGGACAGGGCAGCAAAGGCGTATTACCAGCAGGATACAGAGATCATAAGCAACAGAGAGTACGATCAGATGTACGACGAGCTTCAGGCTCTGGAGAAAGAGACAGGCACTGTTCTGGCAAACAGCCCAACCATAAGCGTAGGGTACGAGGCAGTTGACCAGCTTCCAAAAGAAGAACACGAATCCCCCATGCTGTCTCTGGACAAGACTAAGGACAGAGAAGTTCTGAGGGAATTTATCGGGGAACACAAAACGCTTCTGTCATGGAAGCTGGACGGACTGACGATCGTTCTTACCTACGAGAATGGAGAACTTGCCAAAGCAGTTACACGTGGAAACGGTGTGACAGGAGAGGTTGTCACCAATAATGCCAGAGTATTTAAGAACGTTCCTCTTAAAATCCCGTATCAGGGAAGACTGGTGTTGCGTGGGGAAGCGATCATTACCTATTCGGACTTTGAACGGATCAATGAATCCATAGAAGACGTTGATGCGAAATACAAGAATCCGAGAAACTTATGCAGCGGTTCTGTCCGCCAGTTAAACAATGAGATCACAGCCCGCAGGAATGTGCGTTTCTACGCATTTACGCTGGTAAGCGCCGACGGGGTTGATTTCCATAATTCAAGAGCCCGGCAGTTTGAATGGCTGAAAGAACAGGGATTTGATGTAGTGGAATACAGGACAGTCACAGCTTCAATGCTGGATGAAGCCATGGAATATTTTTCAACTGCGATCACTGAGAATGATTTTCCGTCAGACGGACTGGTTGCTCTTTATGATGATATTGCATACGGAGATTCCCTTGGAAGAACAGCGAAATTTCCCAGAAATGCTTTTGCATTCAAATGGGCAGATGAGATCAGAGAAACCCATCTTCTGGAGATCGAATGGAGCCCGTCAAGAACAGGGCTGATCAATCCGGTGGCTGTTTTTGAACCGGTTGAGCTGGAGGGAACCACTGTGAGCCGCGCCAGCGTACACAATGTGAGTATTCTAAAAGAATTGCAGCTTGGTATCGGGGATACGATCACTGTATATAAAGCAAATATGATCATTCCGCAGATTGCAGAAAACCTCACACGCAGCAGTAAACTGGAAATTCCGGATACCTGCCCTGCATGTGGCCATGGAACACAGATACAGAAGGTAAATGATGTGGAGGCACTTTACTGTACAAATTCTGACTGTGCCGCAAAGAAGATCAAATCCTTTGCACTTTTTGCAAGCAGGGATGCCATGAACATTGACGGACTGTCAGAAGCAACACTGGAGAAATTCATTGCAAGAGGCTTTATTCATGATTTCGGAGATATTTTTGAGATTGGAAAGCATCGTGATGAGATCGTGGAGATGGACGGATTCGGGGAGAAATCCTTTGAGAACCTGATGACCAGCCTTGATAAAGCTAAGGAGACTACTCTTGCGAAGGTGATCTACAGCCTTGGAATCGCCAATATCGGTCTTGCCAATGCAAAAGTGATCTGCAGGCATTTTGATGATGATCTGGAGAAGATCCGCCATGCAGATAAAGAGGAAATCAGCTCTATTGATACCATCGGACCGGTAATTGCCGGAAGTCTGACTGATTATTTTTCAAACGAGGATAATAACAGAAAACTGGATCATCTGATGAGCCATCTGACTGTTAAGAAAGAAGAAAAGACAGGTGAGCAGATTTTCCGGAACATGAATTTCGTTATCACAGGAAGTGTGGAGCACTTTGCAAACAGAGCACAGGCAAAGGAATTTATTGAGTCTCTGGGAGGCAAGGTGACCGGATCAGTAACATCGAAGACGAACTACTTGATCAATAATGACACAACTTCCAATTCTTCAAAGAATAAAAAAGCCAAAGAACTGGGAATTCCAATCCTTTCGGAAGAAGATTTCCTGAAGATGGCACAACAATAAAATAATAAGAACAGGAGATAAGATAATGCCAATTAAAATACAGAGCGATCTGCCCGTAAAAGAGATTCTGGAAAAAGAAAATATTTTCGTGATGGATGAGTCACGTGCATCCCATCAGGATATCCGCCCCATTCAGATCCTCATTCTGAACCTGATGCCTCTGAAAGAGGAGACAGAGCTTCAGCTTCTGCGTTCCCTTTCCAACACACCGCTGCAGGTAGATGTCACTTTTATGGCAGTACAGAGCCATGAAGCGAAGAATACATCTGTGAGTCATCTGAATAAATTTTATCAGACATTTCCGGAACTGAAAAATAACAAATACGATGGAATGATCATCACAGGTGCTCCTGTAGAGCAGATGGAATTCGAAGAGGTAGACTACTGGAAGGAACTGGTAGAGATCATGGACTGGACAAACACCCATGTTACCTCCACCATTTATCTGTGCTGGGCTGCACAGGCAGGACTCTACCACCACTATGGACTGAAAAAACGCAAACTTGATAAGAAGATGTTCGGTCTTTTCTGGCATAAAGTGATGAACCGTAAGATTCCGCTGGTACGCGGATTCGACGATATGTTCCTTGCACCTCATTCCAGACATACGGAAGTTCCCATCGAGGATATCCATAACTGTAAAGAGCTGACAGTGCTTGCTGAATCCGATGAAGCAGGGCTTTTCCTTGCAATGGCAGACGGCGGCCGCAAGATCTTTGTAATGGGACATCCGGAATATGATCGTGTGACTCTTGACGGTGAGTACAAACGTGATGTCAGCAAAAACCTGCCCATCGAAATCCCGGAGAATTATTACAAAGACAACAACCCGGAAAACAGACCGCTCCTTATGTGGAGAGCACATGCGAACAACCTGTATACAAACTGGCTGAACTACTATGTCTACCAGTCAACTCCGTTCGACCTGTATGGAACACCGGATTTTGAGCATATTTAGGGGATTTGCAGGAAATTCAATTTCACATATTTTACTGTATTTTCACATAATTTCATGCGAAAATGGAGTAAAAATGAGGTCAAACATGTGAGAAAATGGTGTCAAAACTGAGCAGTACAATGCAGATACAGTAGTGACACTGAAAGATTTTCCGAAAATCTCCATGACATTTGCAGAGATGTTTGAGAATGTAGAATAATCAGTTGAGATAAGAAAGGACACAACAATCATATGAACATAGGAAACAATATAGGAAATATCATGAAGATCACAGGCGCATGGAACACCTTTAAGAGCAATCATCCCAAGTTCCCGGCATTCTGTCAGGCAGTTTCACGCAAAGGACTTAAAGAAGGAAGCATTATTGAAATTGCGATCACCACTCCTGAGGGAGAGAAGATAGAGACAAACCTGAAAGTAAAGGACAGTGACCTGGAATTACTGAAACAGTTGTCTGACCTGAAAATGTGAAAAAGTTTACAAAAATTTTATTTGAATAACAGGTATAAATCTGCTATAGTATTCTATGTTGGTTAAGTTGATTATTATTCGTTCCCATATATAAGAATGATAGGTTCTCAAAAGAAAGAAGAGGAAGAAAATTGCGTAAAAAATCACATATTTTATTAGCAAGATACCTTGCGGATCAGATGCAGACCACAGCAAGCCTGCAGTCTCACAGAAAGGCTTTCTGCCTGGGCAGCATTCTGCCGGATATCAAACCGTCCTTTATCACCAGGAGACACGAGTTCTACGGAACATTTGAAGATGTCAAGAACCGGATGAAAGAACTGGCAGATATCAGACCGGATGAGAGTAACCAGAGAGTTTACTGGCGGCGGTTCGGCGAAGTGATCCACTATATGGCGGATTATTTTACCTTTCCTCATAACAAAACATATACAGGAAGCTTCAGCCAGCATAATCATTATGAGAAAGTACTTAAGAACAGACTGAAAGAATGTATACAGCAGGGAGAAGCACATGCATATCTGGAACCGGCCATCCGCTTCGCAGATTTCCCCACCCTGATCGATTATATCGAAGCTACTCATGAGAAATACCTCAACAAGCTCCGCAGCGTGGAAGAGGATATACGCTTTATCCTGAATATGTGTTTTCAGGTAGTGCAGGGACTGATACAGATCTGCATTGGTAATAAGAACTTTGCAGGAGCCATTCAGGCAGCCTGACAGAGATACGCTAAGAATACAGGAAGGCTGTGTGGAAATCATATCCGCACAGCCTTCCTGCATTCTGAAACATATCTTCCTCACTGCTTGTTGCTTTTCGCAACTTCTGCAGGGGGACTTACTTGATTCGGTTAAAATGTGACAAAAAAATGAATTTTGGTCAAATCTGGAATTTACCTGCCCTGAGCTGTTGATTTCAAAAAATGATTATGCTAGAATAAAACAGGTTAATATTTCGGGATAATTCACTTATGAAATAACATAATAATGTGAAAAGTAATTTAGACAGTATGCCCTTATAAACAGGGGGTAAGGACATGCTCACAGTAAGAAGGGAGCAATTTAGATATATGAAAAACAAGTATCTTACCAGATTCTTATGTCTGACATTGATGTCAGGAATGGTATTATCCGGTCCTGCGTCCGTACTTGCAGCAGAGGATACTGCTGCGTATACAGCAGACGGTTCTGATTTCAGCGATTCCGGTGATTTTGATTCAGGATCAGAGGATCCGGCGCCGGCAGATCCGACTCCTGCAGAGCCAACACCTGCGCCGGTAGACCCGACTCCTGCACCGGTAGATCCGACACCAACAGATCCGACACCAACACCTGCAGAGCCAACACCTGCACCGGCAGATCCGACTCCGACACCAACAGATCCGACTCCGACACCTGCGAATCCTACACCAACACCGTCTTCACAGATTACGAAGGCAGCCCAGGATGTGATCGACAGAATCAAAGAGTTGAACGCACAGACCATCACGCTGGAGAAGAAAGCCACTGTTCAGAGCATCCGCACTGCATATAATGCCTTGTCTGATACAGAGAAGGCACAGGTTTCTAATTATAATCTGCTGGTTCAGGCAGAAGCGACTATTGCTCAGCTGGAAGCGCAGAAGAACAATGCGAATACGAATAATCCATTTACGAGTAATACCAGTGCTGCACAGACCGGAACTCCGGTATATTATGCGTCCAATATCCACGCAGGTAAGGATTTCTATCTGGACAGCCTGAAGAATAACTACAATCTGACCTTCTCAGATGATTTCGCTTCTGTTATGGATGAGATCGAGAAGGAATATAAAGAGAAGAACAAAGTGGCAGATGCCAGCGATGTAAACGGCAGCAAGACCACCACATCTGCAGACAGTCTTCTGGTAAGAAACTGGCAGGATATCCTTGCAGTCTATGTATATCAGCAGAGCCAGGATGGAAAAACAGAATTTACCCTGGATTCTTCCTGCAAGAAAGACCTTGCGAAAATCTTTGCAGAGATGAACCCGATCGTAAGGGACAAGCAGGATATCACTCACGTTACATACGCTAATC
>NZ_JBWJVQ010000244.1:0-4130 GCF_056339875.1 Blautia sp. ZXY-1-C6 | reverse complement strand
GGATATTAATCCAATGGTAAAAATCATACTGATCAGTGCCTATGATAAATTTGAATATGCAAGACGCGCTCTGCTTCTTGGTGCATTGGATTATATTGAAAAACCTCTGGATTACGCATATCTGATCCAGAAAGTAAAAAATGCTTTTGCCCTGATGGAACGTGAGCAGAAAAATCTGCAGTTGCTTAAACAGAGCAGGCCTTTGCTTATCGAAAAATTTTTCCGTGATATCACTCACCGTTCCAGGCAGGAGGCTTCCTATCGTCTCAAACCTTATCTGAACTACCTGAACCTTAAACTGGATTATGATTTTTATAACGTAGTGATTCTTGAACTGGAAAATGCACAGTCTCTCAGGGATTCCTATGGCATTGAGAAATTTCAGATGGAACTGCTGAATCTTCGTGATCTGATCACAGAACAAACCTCAGAATTAAATTATATTTATCCCCTGCAGGATATTGATGGTTATCTGTGTGTGATCGGACAAAGCGGCTGCCAGTCCGGAAATTTTCGCCAGCTTACCTATAAAATCATTTCTGCACTTGTAGATAACTGCAATTCACAGGGACTGGTTCTGAATGCCGGAATCGGTGCCATTGTACAGGATCTGTGGGATCTGAACCGTTCTTATGAAAGTGCAGTTCATGCACTGGATTATCGTTTCTTTTTCCCACACCAGAACGTATTTGACGGACGTGAGGCTCTTGGACATGACTTATCTGCCACTGATTTCTCCGATTCCAGAGAGGAGGAATTAATCCGCCTTCTGTGTAAAAAGGATGTTTCTGCAATTGACTCCTGGTTTCAGGATTTCTCCAGATGGCTTACTGAGAACTTCCGCACCAAAAGTTTCGCATTTATCCAGATCTACTCTCTGCTTGGAAGGATTCTGAAGTTTTTCTATGAACTAAACCTGGATACCCATGATCTGGAAGCAAAGATCCTGTATGTATACAATCATCTGGAAGAATTTCATACCACAGAAGAACTATGCGGCTGGCTCAACGAACTCTGCCGCCTTCTCTGCCGGAAACTGGATTCTTCTCTGAATGATTATCACCAGAAATTATGCGAATCTGTAACTTCATATATTGACGAAAACTATGCCAGCAATACTCTGTGCCTGAACGATATCGCCAGCGAAGCCAATGTCAGCCCGGCTTATCTGAGTGCCCTCTTTAAAAAGAAACAGGGCGTGAGTATCAGTGACTATATCACTACTCAGCGAATCAACGCCGCCTGCCGTTATCTTACAGCCACAAACATGACTCTGAAGGAAATCAGTATGAAATGCGGTTACGCCAATCAATATTATTTCAGCACAAGCTTCAAGAAAAAAATGAATGTCACTCCATCTGCATACAGAGATACTCAGACGTCAAAATCTTAGCTTTTACTTGTGTTTCCCTATAACTCCCTGTATAATAAAAAACAATGTCTATTATCATGACATCTTTTTTATATGAGTGCGCAGTCAATTACCTTTTACCGCTACTACATCTGTTTTGCGGAAAACCTGTCAGTGGCAGTTGTGGTAAATGCCAATATACTTATTATAAGGAGATTTAAAATGGGGGTAACTGAAAAAACAGCAATTCTTGTTATCAGCTTCGGTACAAGTTATGAAGAAACACGAAAGAAAACAATTGAACAGATTGAATCTGACCTGCATCATGCATTTGGGGAATATCCGTTATACCGTGCATGGACAAGTCCCCGTATCCGCGCCAAACTCCGGAAGCGGGACGGAATCCACATTATGGATATTGATGAGGCAATGACCCGGCTGAAAGCGGACGGAATTCGAAATGTAATTGTACAGCCAACCTATGTGATCACCGGATTTGAGAGTGATGCTATGAAAGAAAAAGTTCTTGCACATAAAAAGGATTTTGATTCTGTCATTATCTGTGATTCTCTGATGGTTACAAAGCAGGACAAAGAAGAGGTCTGTCAGGCTATGGCACAGGAATATCACCCTGATTCTGATGAAATTCTCTTATTTATGGGACATGGAACAGAGCATGTTGCCAATGAACTTTATCCTGAGATGGACGAACTGTTTAAGCATTTCGGCTATTCCAATATGCATATGGGAACGGTTGAAGGGGATTTCTCCATTGAAAGCTTTCTGGATAAATTAAAAAATCTGCATCCGACTCATGTTCATCTGGCACCTTTTATGATCGTCGCAGGTGATCATGCTACCAATGATATGTCCGGAGAGGACGATGATTCCTGGAAAAGTATTCTGGAAAAAGAGGGATATTCTGTCAAATGTACTCTGAAAGGTCTTGGCGAGATCCAGGCGGTCAGAGATATTTTTATCCGCCATACCAGAGCCGGACTGGACAGACTTTCAGAAATCCAGGCTTAAACACAGCAGGAAATCGAGAGTATATTCAAACCAAAAAGTTAGTGTTCACAACAACACGCTTCGCGGGATATTACCAGTGAACAATAACGTCAAAAGGAGCATACCACATTAAGTTCTTATTAATGTGGCAGCTCCTTTTTGTCTTTCCTTTTTTGAATATGTATTTTTCCTGATTATTTAATGACTTCTTTTTTTCTTCTTTTTATTAGGATTATTCAGTACAGACCAGCAGAATGCCTGAACAAGAAGTATTCCGATAAACGCCCCTATACTGTCGATTCCCACATCCTTTACCGCCGGTGTACGGGCATCCACAAAAGACTGATGATACTCATCCAGCCCTGCAAATCCCACACAGACAATTCCCGCAAGAAGCATCAGCCAGATTCCTCTCACACCATAGACATATAAAGGAAAAGAAATAGCGATAGCCAGCAGAAAATACTCTGTCATATGTGCCGCTTTTCTCACATAGTAGTGAATTCCATCTGCCTTATAAGCAATCTCTTCACTGCTCAGATTCTCTGACAAAAGCTCGCTCTTCGTTTCTATGATCTCATAACTTATTTTATAGCTCAGATTACCTGAAACTTCACCCGGCTGGGCTGAGAACGAAAAAATGATATACATCATCAGCAGTGCCGGTAAAAAAGACAACGGTTTCAGCAATGTGATCAATATTTTCATTCTTTCTCGTTTTCCCCGTCTTCCTCTTCGTCTTCCAGATTCTTAACCATATTAGCCCTTTCAGCAATGCTCATTGATCTGTTCTGCCCGGATGCATCCTCTTTTTTCAGTTCTCCGCCTGCGGCAGCTTCCATTGCCGCATTCTTCGCCGCTTTTGCTTTCTTGATCTTCTCTTCTGAGAGCATATTTTTAATGCCGAAAAACAGCAGACCAGCACCAATAGCTGCAAATGCAATTCCGGCAAGCATAAATCCCATACTGGTTCCTTCTTCACCTGTCACATATCCCTTACAGAGACTGTAACTTGTATACAACAGATACACTCCCGCCAGACTCCAGAGTATAAATCTTCCATTGGAGACTTTCTGTTCTTCTGTATCCGGCTCTTCTTCCCCGCTCTTTGCAATTTTCTGCGTATCTTCCTGCTGAATCGCTGCCGGGCTTTGTTCCAGCAGTTCTTCGTTTTCGTTTTTCTCCATAAAAACCTCCTCATATTTATAACTGTTCAACACCTTAACAGATGAAACTATCTTATCATTTTTTCTGTGAACCTCACATGACTGAAGTCACGTGCTTCCAGACGCTTTAGGCGTCAGACTGAATATCGGCGGATACGCCTGTAACTTAGGTGCGCAGTTATGCGCATTTCCCATGCCAGATATGGCTGGTTCCCACATTACAGGTAGTCCGCTGTATATCTGCCTGTATCTATGCTGCTTTTAAGAATTCCATTTCTGAATGGAGTTTTCTCAGATCTGCATAGACGCATGAGGTTCTACGCTTTACAGGAGGGACTTTTGCCTCCAGCAAAGACCTTTCCGTTACCGGAAGGGGTTTTAAAAGTTCTCTTATAAAATATCTGGCTCCTATATTATAGGATGCTGACAGGTCACAATTATATCGTTTTCCTGTCTGGAAAGTACAGAGGCTGTAATCTTCCCAGTCACGTGTTACCGCCCCGGAACCATCATAAGCCAGTCTGCTGGTGTTCCATGCACAGATCCGGGATACCCACATCCTTTTCCTGTGTGCCTGATGTTCACAGCGTCTTTGGATATCCCGC
>NZ_JBWJVQ010000243.1:0-22712 GCF_056339875.1 Blautia sp. ZXY-1-C6 | reverse complement strand
AATCCATCCGGTGCATGATCTCTGGTTCCCGTGGCGCTAACTCCCTTTCAAGATATATCATAGTCCTGTGTGGGATCTTTACCTGTCCGCATATGCAGCTACTTTCCATAACGGAATCGTTGATCTTCACCAGATTCTTATGATCAAAGGAATTAATAATAATCTGCCAATGACACGCTGATACTAATTTACTAACAACTTACTAAAAAAGAGGCTTCGTTACCACAAAGTTTAACGAAACCTCTTTTTTATATTGCCAAACGTATATTCTCAATCGCCGCATCCATCCTGTCACAGTAACAGTCGCAGACTTCTTTCATTTTGGAAATATTCTTCCTGTTTTCTTCATCATAGACACCAATAACCACAAATCCTGCTTTTTTTGCAGTTTTCGCTGCGTGAAGCGCATCCTCAAATACAAGTGTCTCATTCGGTTCTGCCTGCATAGATTCTGCTGCCTTCAGGTAGATCAACGGTTCATCTTTTCCTGCACCTGTTTCTGTACAGGTGTAAATCTGCTCAAAATAATCCAGAATCCCATTTCTCGCAAGTGCTGCTTCTGTCAGTTCCCGGTTTCCAGATGTTGCAACTGTCATCTGTATATTTCTCTCTTTAAACCATTCCAGAGTTTTCTTCACTCCTGGTTTCAACGGTGCTTCAAACCGGTAAAAATCACTTACAATTTTCAGAACCTCTTCTATAATCTGTGAAATGGACTTATCCAACTGATATTTTTCTTTCATCCAGACGGCTCCCTGCTCCAGACTCATGGTGTGCAGAGCAGCCCGGAGATTTTTCTCCGCTGTGATATTCTGACTCGCAAGATAACGTTCTCCAATATCCTCCCACACAGACATAGAATCCAGCAGCGTTCCATCTACGTCAAAAATCGCTGCCTTCATCAGTCTTCCATCATATGAATCGCATCTACTGTATTATTGTACTGCTCTTCCACTTTTGCCAGAAGTTCTTCACAGCCTTCAGTCTCTCTTCCTCTGAGCTTCTCTGTAATATCAAAGCTTGCCTTATACAGATTATCAAATCCAAGGTTCTGGCATACACCTTTTAAGGTATGAGCTGCACGAAAAGCTTCTTCCCCATTTTTCTGTACCAGATTATCCTTCAGGCTCCGGAAACTTCCATCATCCAGAAATTTCTTTGCAAATTTCTTAATAAGAACCTCACTTCTCAGTCTTCCAAGTACACCTTCATAATCTGCACCCATCTGTTCATAACATTCTTTTACTGTCATATTTTTCTCCTCTTTATCCCCATCTGCACTGTTAAACCTGCGTTTTCGCAATGATATTATTATATCACGCCATATAGCTGTTCTCAAGTGCTCTTTCACAAAAGCACCTTAGAATCTTTTCCAAAATATAATCAACCCGCCGCAGTGTGATCCTGCCTGGAGGGCTTTATTATGCTATAAGAATATTATGGAATGGTTTCCCATAGCATAATAAAGCACTTTCACATGTGATTCTCTCACATATGAAAGTGCTGATATCAGGCAGATGAAATCATCCGCATCACTACACACTATCACAGATTTTATATCCGGATATCATATAATTTTATTTTCTGCCGGTATTATCTGAAAAATCCCTGATTCTCAAAGTACTGGATAAATGGATTCTCACTTTCCTCTGTATCATCGGAGTCCATACTATCCTCACTGTCTGTATCTTCGTCTACATCTTCATCAGCATCTTTTGAGGATTTCTTAGAATCCTTTTTAGATTTCTTACTGTCTTTATCGTTATCATCACTGTCATCAGCATCTGTATTCTCATCCAAAGTTACTTTAACAGTCTCTTCTTTATAACTTGTTCCATGAGGAACCTGCACAGTCAGCTCTACCTCTTCATCTGGTTCATAATAGGAAAGATATTCGATCAGCTGATTAATACTTGAAACAGTTTTTCCATTAAATTCAGTAATAACACTGTTTGCTTTCAGACCTGCTTTATCAGCAGCTCCACCTTCTGTTACTCCTTTTACAAAAACTCCTGCCGGAATGCCATACATCTGAACTGCCTCAGAACTTACAGAAGAACCTTTGATTCCAAGTACACCATGTTCAGAATCATCCAGTTTATCTCTTGATGTCTCATTCATCAGATTCTGAAGAATGTCAGTCACGTCTGAGATTGCAATTGCATAACCCATACCTTCTACTTCAGTAGAAGCAAGTTTTGCAGAGTTGATACCAACAACCTCGCCTTCCATATTCAGAAGAGCACCGCCACTGTTACCAGGGTTGATAGCCGCATCTGTCTGGATCAGGTTTACACCGTCACTGCTGTCATCACTTCCATCTGTTACTGTGTTATTGTCAGAATCCATTCTGCGGTTCTTGGCACTTACGATACCGGTTGTAACAGACTGTCCATATCCAAGAGCATTACCGATTGCAACTACCTGCTCGCCCACCTTCAGATCATCAGAACTGCCAATATTCGCAATTGAAACGGCGTCCATTGTATCATCTTCAACATCATCCAGAGATACAGATACAACTGCAAGATCTCTCTCTTCATCAAATCCCTTTACGGATGCCTCCACTGCATTTCCATCTGTAAATGCAACTGACAATGTATCCGCACCTTCTACTACATGATAATTTGTAGCAATCAGAAGTTCATCATCATTCTTACCAACAATAATACCGGAACCACTGCCCTCTACTTCCTGTTCCTGCTGCTGTGGCGCATATCCATACATTCCATACATTCCGAAGTAATTCTGTACCTCCTGAACTGACTTGGTTGTAATAGATACAATAGATGGAAGTGCTTCTGATACGATTTCAGACACATCAAGGCTTCCTTTTGCTGTGCTGCCTGTATCTTTGCCGGTATCTGATTTGGAATCACTGGCATCTGCATCCTTCTTCTCGGATTTTGCATATGTCAGGGTTGTCTCGTCCTTATTTGAAGCAGCTTCTACCGTTGTGGCTCCGCTCCATCCTGCAAGTTTATTTACTCCCTCAAAGCTTCCTGCTGCCAGTCCTCCTGCAAGTACTGCACATAAGCTGAATGTAAGACCTTTCTTTGCAATCTTTCTGATTTTATCATTTCTGTTATCTTTGTTCATCATAATAAAGTCCCTCCATGAATCTATGTCATTTATTTATGTCATTTATCTATGTCATTTATTTATCTCTGTTTCCATTTGATGCTTCTAAGTATAGGAATGATTTGTGTTCTTTGTGTGGGAAAAATGTGTTTAATTTGTGACAATTTTATACATTTCCAATATGACAGCAATTTTTAAAAACAGTCCTGTCTGTCAATTACATCACTTTCGATACATGGAGGAAATTTTTCCGGTACTATATCCCGGAACCAGTGATTTCCAGTTTCCAACCTGACTTTTTAGTACCTTTTCTGTATATTTCAGGGAATTGGAACTATCCATATTTTTAAAGACATTATACGCTGTTTTCTTTTTCCCATTGGCATCCTTCAATCCCATTGCCAATCCCTGAGCCACCTCATGGGCTTCATCTTTATAGCTTCTTATAATAAATGCATCAATCATTGGATTGCAGGCAGCCTTATAATAGGCCAGTGCAATTGCTGCTGCCTGATTTGCCTGTCCTCCATAAGTGGAAGAAAATCCCTGTTCCGAAAGAATGATCCTTGTATTGGAACCAAATCTATTTTTCACATAATCTGTAAGTGTCTGAATATTACGCATAGTGATAAACGTGGTGGTGTTCGCATCACTGGTAAACATGGATGCATTTGCACCTGACCAGAACTGTGAATCTGAAAGCGGCTGATTATATGCATGATATGCCAGATTCCAGTTCACATCTTTCTGCATATCAGAAATCTTCGCCGCAAAGCTTTCCAGAGTTGATCTTGCACTATAGCAGATAGTAAAGGCATTTTTCTGATTCCAGCAATTATCCAGACAGATAAATACTTTGGAACTTCCCCGGCTGCTTTTCACTGCATTGTAAAGGCAGCGAAAAGCTTCACTGTACATGGAGATAAATTTTGAAAAACTGACATTCCCTACATAATAATATCCGCTTGCACTGTTTACTTCATTTCCCAGGATCCAGTTACTTATATAACAGTTATTTTTTCCAAACTTCTCTCCCAGATATGCAAACATTGCTTCCATAGTCTGTCTAGTTGTGCTGTTATCTGTGTTCCATCCATAATAAGCTGTTTCTGCATAAGGACTGTTTCCCGTAATAAAGCTCTGCGTACTGGCATTCCTGTAAATACTGATCTGTGCAGTCACCTGGATTCCCTTTGCATTACATTGCTGAACAAGATATACATATCCGTATAGACCATTAAAATGATATGTTTTCCCATTATATTTATATGTTTCCACACCACTGTCTTTTCGCATCAGGTCTGAAATATATAAGTTAAAAAATACTGTTTTGGATTTTGTATCTGTCAGCTCATTGATATCTGTAGCCTGAATTCCTTTTTTTGTCCCCGGAACAAAATATGCTGCTGTATTTGTACTGAGTTTCTCCGGATTGCTGACATAGCTTTTCGGACTGATCACACTATACGCAGATTTAGATTTTTTTATCCCTATGGCAAATTTTCCCTGTGCATATTCCGGATGTCCGGAAATGTTCAGCTTAAATGTGATCTTCCTTTTTGCCTTCTCCGGCTTCTTTACTTTACCCACCGTTTTTTTCACTTTACCGGAATTAGAATCTACATACACCAGATAGTAATAACCATCCGAACTTTTCACATAATTTGAAACAGTTGCGGATACAGTGATGGTATTCGCCTTTGTTCCTTTTACATAATCCAGTGATGCAGCTTTCACCGAAGGACTGATTTCCTTTGTCCATTTTGCATATAAAGTAAGGGAACCTTCTGAACCCTTTTCAATCACGCTTATCTGATTTTTATACTTACTGTCTGTATACCATCCCACAAAATGATATCCGGAACGCGTCGGCTTTTTAAATTTAATCTCATCTTCTGAAGTATAAGTTTTGGGATTAGCAGTATTATTTTTTCCTTTATTAAGTTTATATGTGATTTTATATTCGGATGCTTTCTCCCAGATTGCATACAGGGTTATTGCTGTTGTATCTCCTGCTGCAATAGCCTTATCTGTAGATATATCTGGACTTGTTCCATCATTTTCTGTGTCTGATATCTGCATTTCTGCCTTATCAGTTTTTTCTTCCCATGATGCGCTGTCCGTCTGTGCCACATCATTTTCTTCCTGCATCACATCTTTTTCTGGTTTTATTTCTTCTCCGACTTCTGTCCTCTCACTGGTTTCCTGAGCCTGCTTTGCCATATCTGCTGTTTCAAGAAGTTTCTTAATAGAATCTCCCGGTTTATAAGTTTCACCGGTTCCATCTTCTTTCGTATTCCACTCTTTAAAAATGTAACCTATCTTTCCCTTCAGTGCTTCCGGTACTTTAGCAGTATCCGCATCTGCATAGGGTATCACATATGTTTTTTCCAGTTTACCATCACTGTAAAGCAGAATGTTATAACCTTCCGCACTCTGTCCAGCATTTACTGAATCTTCTGTCTCCGACTGTTCCGGTTCCTGATCTTTTAACTCTCCTGTTCCAAACTCATCTCCACTGTTATTCTCATCAGATATTTTATTTCCTGACTCACTTCCTGTCTCATATCCGGCACCATCTTCAAAAACATCTGCTGCTGATTCAACACTTCCTGCCGAAAACTCTGAAGCCCACAATGTCTGCGGTATACAGGACGGAACTATCATAGATACCGCCAGTCCCATTGCTATAAACTTTTTCCATTTTTTCATATTCGTCTTCCTTTCTCTTTTTACATTTTACGGAATTGTTGTAACTATCCAGCATTCCATTTTCTTCATTTTCCTCCTGTCTTACAGTATAACATTTGAAAAATCCACAGACAACAAAAGACTGTCAAAATCAGGACACTAATATGTGATTTTCCTGATTTTAACAGTCTTTTATAAAATTTCCAAACTACCTGTAACCACCCGGCAGTTTAACCGAATCAAGTAAGTCCCCTGCGGAGATTGCGAAAAGCAATAAGCAGTGGGTGGGGACTTGCTTGTATCAGGAGAAGTGCAAGCTCCTTCTGATAAACTGCGAAGCAGTTATTCGGTGTAGAGCTGCGTAGCGAAGCGGATGATTTTATCCGCTTGACTTTTGAAAATATGGAACCGTCACGATTATTTTACAGTTCCTATCTTATTTAACGGCCAGTAACGAACTGCTACTTCTGCCTCTATTGCATCTTCCTCTACAAACGGATTTTGCCAGTATCTGGAATCCATACTGTGGTTTCTGTTATCTCCTAACATGAAATAACATCCCTCCGGAACTGTATACGGTCCAAAGCTTCCTTCCGGTGTTTCCGGACAAAAGCTGTCATCCAACGGTTCTTCGGAATCATTGATATACACTTTTCCATCTACAATGTTTACTGTTTCTCCCGGAAGACCAATTACTCGTTTTACAAAAAGCTGAGATGGATCATCCGGATATTTAAATATTACAATATCAAATCTCTCCGGATCATCTTTTATATATGCCAGACGATTTCCAAATACTCTGTCACCAGTCATAATTGTTTCTTCCATAGAACCTGACGGCACTCGTGCATTAATATATACAAAGTGTCCCAACAGAAACGCTATAACAAAGACTGCAATGATAATCTTCGCATAGTCCCACAACTCTCTCCACACAGACCTGCTTTTGTCTGACTGTTCTGTCTGGTTTTTTTCCTCATTTTCCATTTTTCGTTATACCTCCAGAAATTTATATCACAGCATCATTTGATGATATCAGGGGCAAAATACTTTTAAACCTAACCTCATTTACTGTTATCAGAATAATAACTATTTCGCAAATAACGCATTAAACATAGTTTATCACATCTGATAGTTATTCACCACTTAATTTTTTATAAAATTTTGTCACTATTTGATTCTTGGTTATTGTTCACTCCGTTCTCAGCAACACGCTTCGCGATGCAGGAAATATGAACCTCCTTGTGCAATGCCCAAGGAGTATCGTTTGCTTCGCAAACTTAATTTATGCTAATCGCATAAATTCGCGCGGTATGTCTTGGGTTTTCTGTGACCTTCGCTCACAAAAAACACCTCACGGGATATTACCAGTGAACAGTAACGATTCTTGGACAATCTTGTCAGCACATTATGTTTCACGTGAAACAAACATATTGTCTTCCTGTAGTAATTCCACAATTTAACCGAATCAATTAAGTCCCCTGCGGAGGTTGCGAAAAGCAATAAGCAATGGGTGAGGACTTGCTTGTATCAGGAGAAGTGTAAACTCCTTCTGATAAACTGCAAAGCAGTTATTCGGTGTAGAGCTGCGTAGCGAAGCGGATGATTTTATCCGCTTGACCCGAGTCAAGCAAATCTACTGCAGCACAATTATTCGACGTAGAGCTGCGTAGCAAAATGGATGATTTTATCCGTTTGACCAAAAGTTTTTATAATATCAGGAAATGGGTACTATGTTTCACGTGAAACATAGTACCCATTTCTCACTGACAGATTATATTTCCTGCTGGTAATATTCCAGAAAATCTCTGATTTTGCCGGCTGCTTCTTTTAATACTTCTATTCTTGGTAAATAAACCACTCTGAAGTGATCCGGCTGATGCCAGTTAAATCCACCGCCATGTACAAGCAGAATCTTCTTCTCTTTTAATAAATCTAATGCAAATTTCTCATCATTTACGATATTAAATTTCTTTGTATCAATCTTAGGGAACATATAAAATGCAGCTTTCGGTTTCACAGCGGTAATTCCCGGAATATCTGTCAGCGCATTATAAATAAATTCTCTCTGCTCATAAATACGTCCACCAGGAACAATATAACTCTCCACACTCTGATGTCCGCCCAATGCAGTCTGAACAATTGACTGCGCCGGTACATTAGAACAAAGTCTCATATTAGAAAGCATCTTGATTCCTTCTATATAATCTTTTGCAACTGCCTTATTGCCACTGAGAATCATCCATCCGATTCTAAAGCCCGCGATCATATGTGATTTGGATAAACCGCTGAACGTTACACAGAATAAATCCGGAGCCATTGAAGCAATGGAAATATGTTCTGCTCCGTCCATTACAAGACGGTCATAGATTTCATCAGAGAAAATGATCAGATGATGTTCTCTGGCAATATCTACTATCTGTTGTAATATCTCTCTCGGATACAACGCACCAGTCGGGTTATTCGGATTTATAATAACGATTGCTTTTGTTCTGCTGGTAATTTTCTTTCTGATATCATCCATATCCGGATACCATTCTGCCTGCTCATCACAAATATAATGTACTGCTTTTCCACCAGCTAAAGTTGCACATGCAGTCCACAACGGATAATCCGGAGATGGAATCAAAATCTCATCTCCATTATCCAACAGAGCTGACATACAGAGATTAATCAGTTCACTGACACCGTTTCCTGTATAAATATCCTCAATTGATACATTAGGGAGCTTTTTCAACTGTGCATACTGCATGATCGCTTTTCTGGCAGAAAACAAACCTTTTGCAGGAGAATATCCCTCACACTCTGTCAGCTGCTGTCTCATATCATAAATCACTTCGTCCGGTGTTCTGAATCCAAATGGTGCCGGATTTCCGATATTCAGTTTCAAAACCTGAGTTCCTGCGTTTTCCATACGTGCAGCTTCTTCTACAACCGGTCCTCTTACATCATATAATACGTTATTTAATTTAGATGATTTTTTAAATTCACGAACCTGTACTTCCTCAACTGTCTCCCTGGTATTTTCTTTCATATTATTATAATTGTAATCAAATTTCATATTTTCCATTTGAATTCCTGCCTCATTTGTCTCTTTCTTTAAAGTGTCTACAGATACATCGGTTCCTTTCAGCCATTCAGTTTCTACTCCTAATGTTGTCGCCAGAAAATTAAGAATTTCTGATCTGGGAGTTGTTTTTCCACTCAGATACTGGCTCACATGACTCTTTCCAAGTTTCACGCCCTGCTCTGCCGCCTTTTTTACAAGGTCGATCTGCTTCATATTCTTCTGTTCCATTGCTTTTTTTAATCGTTCAGCAAATATATTATTCATAAATACTATCTCCGTTCTCTGTAAAAAACAAATTACATTGTTATAATCAATGGTTATTGTTATATTTCTTAATTCTTTCGCATATATGTTATAGAAAGAACAGATATATTATATTGTTTATACGGAATCAAAATACATTCAGACATACAAACATTAATTAAGTTCAAATGTATTTCTTTCAGCATCATACGCGAATATATGTTCTGTTCATTTTTAAATCCCGCATTTTATCAGCTTTTTCAAGTTTTTTTCTTTGCTATTATACTATAATTGAACTAATAATTCAACGGTAAATTTTATTATTTTCAATTTCATCAGTAAAGTTCAATTTTTAGTTTATTTTATAGTTCATTATCAATCGAACTATATTGAACATATTAATTGCTTTCGTTACACTGGTTCAATTAGTTTAATTTATATTTTGAACTATACATTGAACCAGAATTTAACTTTTCTTATTTTAGTTCAATATATGTTCAATTTAAGTTTTGATGTTTTTGAAATTCCTTTTATTTATGCGGATTTCTCGTCATTTCGCAGATTCTGTTTGTTCAATTTTAAGTTCAAAAAGCACATGTTTTCGTCGGAGATCAGACTCACACTGGACAATTCTGTCTGAGAAACTTTTTCTATGCAATCAAATTTACAGGCTTTTCCACGCCTTTTCTTTCCTTATTATCCCATTATCCCGTCAGATAATTTATTATGTGATATGAAACATATCATAGTGTCGTTCTCTGACAAAAAATAAGTCCACTGCTTACTCCTTTTATAAATAATGCAGTGGACTTATCCGTTAATTTTATTCTTTTGTTATTCTGTAGTTTCGTTGCTCATCTGTACAATTTATATCGCATTGATTTTATTGTACGTTTTATTTCTCTGGATTTACAATTTTACCAGCAATTGCACACGCTGCTGCTGTTTTTGGTGATGCAAGGTAAATCTCTACCTTAGATGTTCCCATTCGACCAAGGAAATTTCTGTTATTTGTAGCTACTACACGTTCACCGTCGGTAAGGATACCTCCTGCACGTCCACAGCATAATCCACATCCGGGATGTGTGATCATTGCACCTGCTTCTGCCAGAGTATCCATAATTCCCTCTGCAATTGCCTGACAGTATATTTTACGACTTGCAGGAGTTACAATCAATTTAACGTAATCTGCTACCTTTTTGCCCTTTAACACCTCTGCTGCAGCTCTGAGATCCTCCAGACGGCCATTTGTACAGGAACCGATAAATACCTGATCTATTTCTGTTCCTTCAAGCTCACTTACATTTTTAATCTTATCTACCTGAGACGGACATGCCATAACCGGTACAAAATCCTCTGCGCGATAAGTGATTGTTTTCATATAGGTTGCATCTTCATCTCCTGTAAGGCTCTTCTGGAACTCATTCAACTCTATATCACAATATTCTGCAGTTTTTTCATCCGGTGTAAACAGCGCACATTTTGCCCCTGCCTCAATCGCCATATTTGCCATAGTCATACGGCTTGCTACTGTCATATTCTTTACTGTACTGCCGGTAAATTCAAGTGCTCTGTATGTAGCTCCATCAGCTCCCAGATCACCGATCAGACGCAGGATGATATCTTTGGACATAACATTTTCCGGAAGTTCTCCCTCGATCACAACCTTAATTGTCTCAGGAACTTTGATCCACATAGTTCCTGTTCCCAGAATACTTGCCATCTCTGTATATCCGATACCGGAAGAGAAAGCGCCTACACATCCGTAGGTAGTGGTATGGCTGTCTGTACCAAATACAATATTTCCCGGTTTTACATAACCTGCCTCTGTCATTAACTGGTGGCAGATTCCATCACTTCTGTGAACATTTTTCATGCCATATTTCCTGGCAAAAGCATCTCCCGCATGGAAATGTCTGGTATCATCTAACTGACTTGCAGGAACCAGATGGTCATATATGAGTACTGCTTTATCTGGATTCCAGAGCTTCGTAAAGCCCATTTCTTCAAACTTTTCTGCTACAAATGGAATAAATATATCATGAATCATAACCCTGTCTACATTGACCGTTACAATGTCTCCAGGCTTTACTGTTTTTCCAACATTGTTTCTTATAATTTTCTCAATAACTGTCTCTCCCATTTTCCTCTCCTTTCCAAATCAATCCAGCCCATTCAGTTTGCGCATGGCTTTTACAAGTCCGCCAGCCTGAATAATGCTCATCAGATTTTCCGGAAGAGAAGCAATCGGGTACTGTTTTCCATTGTAATCTACATGTTCATTCATTACCACAGTGACTTCATCACCTTCTTTGATATCATCATGAAGATCTGGCTGCTCGATCAGTAACAGACCATTATTAATAGAATTTCTGAAAAAAATTCTCGCAAAAGATTTGGCAATTACACACTGAATTCCCAGTGCTTTGATAATTTCCGGTGCCTGTTCTCTGGAAGAACCACATCCAAAGTTCTTTCCTGCAACAATAATGTCGCCTTTCTGAATCTGTCCTGCCAGTTCCGGACGCAGAGGACTGAATCCGTACTGTTTCATATCGTCGATTGTTTTCAGTGCGAGATATTCTGTTGGAATAATAATATCTGTATCAATGTCATCATCCAGAACCCACACTTTTCCTGTGAATTTTTCCATAATCTTACCTCTTATCTTCTATCTTCACTTGTAACTGTTCAGTACTTTCACAGTCACAAGTTAAAATTCATTCAAACGAATTGTGAATATCCGCTTTGCTACGCGGCTCTATACCATACCGAATAACTACTCCGCAGTTTATCAGGATGAGCTTGCTCTCCTCCTGATACAAACAAATCTCCACCTGCTGTCTATTGCTTTTCGCAACCTTCGCAGGAAATTTACTTGATTCGGTTAAATGTTTCACGTGAAACATTTATAATTAGCATCACACCTCACTTGCCAGCGCAATCTTTCCTGTAATGGCAGATGCTGTAACAGTAGCTGCTGATCCCAGATATACTTTGGAGCTTGGGTGTCCTGCACGACCTTTGAAATTACGTGTTCCTGTACTGATCAGAACTTCGTTCTCACCGATCACACCCTGACAGCTTCCCCAGCATACACTGCAGTTCGGATTCATAACAATGGCTCCAGCCTCCATAAACGTGTCAATAAGCCCCTCTTTTAATGCCTGGCGGTAAATAGTCTGGCTTGCAGGCACAACGAGAAATCTGACGCCCTCAGCAACCTTCTTGCCCTTGATGATTTCTGCACCGACACGCAGATCTTCAATACGTCCGTTGTTACAGGATCCCAGAAATGCTTCATTGATTTCAATTCCGCAGGCTTCTTCTGCAGGCACAACATTGTCTACAAAATCAGGTTTCGCAACTACAGGACGGACTTTTGATAAATCAAATGTATATTCTCTCGCATAAACTGCATCCGGATCACTGTGATATACAGCCTTTGGCTCACGTCCATGTTCTTTCAGATATTCAATAGCTTTCTCATCTGCTTCAAAGATACCTGTCTTTGCACCGGCTTCTACTGCCATGTTGCAAAGCGCCATACGATCACTGATACTGAGTGTTTTCGCACCCTCGCCTGTAAATTCCATTGCCTGATAGTTACATCCATTTGCTCCGATTTCCCCAATGATTGTAAGAATCAAATCTCTTGCGTAAACTCCTTCCGGAAGTTTACCTGTCAGATTAAATTTTACGCTCTCAGGAACCAGTACCCATGAAGTACCTGTTACCATACCATAAAGGAAATCTGTACATCCTACGCCTGTTCCAAATGCACCTAATGCACCGTATGAACAGGTATGGCTATCTGCACCAAAGATCAGTTCACCCGGACGGACATAATTCTCGATCATAACCTGATGGCAGACACCTTTTCCTTCCCAGAAATCAATGTTATGTTCTTTTGCAAAATCTCGCATCTTCTTCTGAGATGCTGCTGTTTTCGGGCTATCAGATGGTACATTATGATCCACGATAAACACCAGCTTGCTTGTATCTGCAATGTGCGGATTTTTCAATTTATTGTTATACATATCAACCGTAAGATGTGTGGTTCCATCATTACTCATGAGACGATCGAGTTTAACTGTATGGATATCTCCCGGTTTTACGCTGTCAACACCTGCTGCCGCAGCAATAATCTTTTCTGCAATTGTCATTCCCATTTTACTTCTCCTCCTTGTTCAGAGATGCGATCAGACCACCCTGATTCAAAATATTCTGCATATATTCCGGAAGCTTTGTACAGGAATATGTTTTTCCGTTAGCTTCAACTGTTCCCTCTGACATATGAAGAACCATCTTATCTCCGGTATTTACTTCGTCCGGAAGATCTTTACAGACAATTACCGGCAGACCAATATTAATAGAGTTTCTGTAAAAGATTCGAGCAAAAGATTTTGCTACAACTGCCTGTACTCCCAACGCTTTCAGAACACCAGGCGCCTGCTCTCTGGAAGAACCACATCCAAAGTTTTCTCCACCTACCACGAAATCTCCCGGTTTTACTTTCTTTGAAAAATCCGGATCCAGAGATTCAAATGCATGACCTTTCATCTCATCCAGATTAGGAAGTAACAGATACTGTGATGCTATGATCTGGTCTGTATCCAGGTCATTATGAAATTTAAAAATTGTTCCTGTTTCCATAAAAACTGTTTCCTTTCTATATCATTTTATCTTTTTACAATTTATCACTTGTCTCTCTTTAACGATTTAGTCAGATAAATTCTTTTCCTATTTTAGCACAAAAGACAGGAGATTGAAAACGCCTGTTTTCAATATTCCTGTCTTTTTTTACAATCGTTATTACATTAACTCTTTTAAAACAGAATGTCCAATTGTTCCCTCAGGCATTGGCACTCCAAAATTCTCCGCCACAGAAGCACCGATCACAGCAAAAGTATCTTCGTCTTTTATCGCACCGCCATTTTTCATTCTCTTTGAGTAAGCAATGAATGGTACATATTCTCTTGTATGGTCAGTTCCTGTATAAGTCGGATCATTTCCATGATCTGCAGTGAGAATAAGCAGATCATTCTCTCTCATTTCTTCTAACAACACACCCAGATTTTTGTCAAATTTCTCAATCTCTTTTCCGTAACCTTCCACATTTCTTCTGTGTCCCCATAATGCATCAAAATCTACAAGATTAACAAAACATAACCCTCTGAAATCTCTCTTGCAGATTTCAATTGTCTGCTCCATTCCATGTACAGAGCTGTCTGAATGATAAGTTTCTGTAATGCCTTCTCCGCAAAAAATATCATGAATCTTTCCAACACCGATCACATCAAATCCATGATCTTTCAACACGTTTAACGTGGTAAGTCCGGTGGGTTTCAATGCATAATCATGACGGTTACTGGTACGTTTAAATTCACCTTTTTTCTTACCAATGTACGGTCTTGCAATAACTCTGCCAACTCTCCATTCATCCTTCATGGTAATTTCTCTTGCAATTTCACAGCAGCGGTACAGATTCTGAAGATCAAAAGTTTCTTCATTTCCGCAAATCTGAAGAACAGAATCTGCTGAAGTATAAACAATCATTGCACCCGTCTGAATCTCCTCTTCGCCAAGTTCCTCAATAATCTCCGTTCCGCTTGCGCTCTTGTTTCCTATCACTCTTTTTCCGCATCTTTTCTCCAGTTCTGCGATCAATTCCGGCGGGAATCCTGTTTCTGTAAAGGTTTTAAATGGTTTTTCTGTTTTGATTCCCATCATCTCCCAGTGTCCGGTCATGGTATCTTTTCCATTGCTAGCTTCACCCAGATGCGTATATCGCCCCTTGGGATTCTCAACACCCGCCATTTTTCCTGCCGGATGAAGATTCAGCATTCCCAGTTTTCTAAGATTTGGAATCTCCAGAGAACCCATTTTCTCAAGAATATGTCCAAAAGTATCCACCCCGATGTCACCAAATTTTGCTGAATCCGGCATTGCCCCGATTCCCAGAGAATCAAGTACAATTACAAAAATTCTGTCGTAATTTTTCATTTATGTTTACTCCTTCTCTTACATTTTATTAATCACTGACCTTTTCCTGTTCCCTTTTATTGGTCATTCACTTTTTTTACTTTTCGCAATTAAAAATCACTTGCAATGATGGGCGTTTACCTTATATTTCTCTGGAATTTATCAGATTTCGTAGTCCAAATCCCAGCGGTAGCAAATCCTTCAGTGTGTAGATATCATAATGCTCTTTATCTATTGCCAGAATAATCCGAAATGTCTCCGGATCACAGAACTCCATCATTACCTGACGGCAGACACCACAGGGAGCTGTATACTCTGTCAAAATCCCATCTTTTCCACCCACAATACAAATTGTGTCAAACTCCCTGACGCCTTCGCTCACTGCTTTGAAAATTGCAGTTCGTTCTGCACAGTTCGTAGGTGTATATGCTGCATTTTCAATGTTACACCCTGTATAAATCTGTCCGTTTTTTGTAAGTAATGATGCACCAACCTTAAAATTTGAATAGGGTGTATAAGAAAATTTGAGCTGTTCCATTGCAGTCTCAATCAGTTTGCTGATCATTGATTTTTCCAGATTCTGCATTCTCTGTCACCTCCGTCCTTACAGAACTTGTCCCTGATCTTCTTTAATCATTCTGCGGATTGCCTCTACAGCTACCCGGATTGCCATGTCTGTGTCATGTACAACCGGATTCTCAAGACCCAGCTTCTCTCTCTCCTGATTTGCCAATACCAACAGACAGGAACCCATCCTCGCCCTGAGTTTACCGGCTACGATGAAAAGTGCCGCGGATTCCATTTCAGAAGCAAGACATCCCATTCGTTTCCAGGCTTCCCATTTATTGATCAACTCATAACCTGCCGGCATTGCTTCCGGCTCATGCTGTCCATAGAAAGAATCTTTAGACTGTACCACACCTGTATGATATATAAATCCTTTCTCCTTCGCAGCTTCAACAAGAGCATTGGTCACATCCAGATTTGCCACTGCCGGATATTCAATTGGCGCATATTCTCTGCTTGTTCCTTCCATACGTACTGCTGCTGTCGCAATTACAATGTCTCCACTTTTTATTTCCGTCTGCATTCCACCACAGGTTCCGATTCTGACAAAAGTATCCGCTCCGCAGCGATACAGCTCTTCCATTGCAATGGACGCTGATGGGCCACCAATACCGGTTGACGTTACACTGACCTTCACTCCATCCAGTGTTCCTGTATAAGTGATATATTCCCTGTTGTCTGCGATCAGCACAGGATTATCAAAATACTGTGCAATCTTTACACATCTTTTCGGATCTCCCGGAAGGATCACATAACGGCCCACTTCACCTTTTGCCACTTGAATATGATACTGTCTGTTTACATCTTCTGAGTAATTTTTCATAATCATCCCATCCTTTTCGTTTTCACGTGAAACATCGGTTGCCACTGCTTAACAATCCTCTTAATTAATGCATTTAAGACAGTTCAACAGGATTTCATGTTCTGATGAGCTGAATCAATATACATTATTTACAAGAATTACTATAGTATCTTCCTTTTATTATGATTATAAATCATATACCTGTATGAGAAAAGTTCTTTTTTAGACCTGAATCCAATTTCCGTCCATCTGCAAATATCTTCCTTGTTAATTTACGGTTATAAAAAAACTGAGGTCGTCGCTCCACGATAAGGAACTCTGACCTCAATGGATTTGTGGCTGTTTTATAAGTTAACTCTCGAGAGGTAATTAATTCTCATATTATTAACTACATATCTTGAATAAACCGCATAAATAAGCCATTCTTTTGAATCGAGAGTTAATTTTACAGAAAGTTAAGAAGAGTATTTCCATCCGCATCCTGCTCTATCTTTGGATACAGCGCAACTTCAACTGTATTGGCACCAAGCCCTGCAAGAGCTACCAGTGCACGATAAGCATATTCTGTATTGAAATCTCCGATCGGTTCACCAAAATAGTCCCACTGACCAAGCTTTTTTGAGAATTTCTGGTCCTCTTTGATAAGCTTTAGCTGAATTTCTGTCAGCATTGTCTTCCAGTTTTCTGCAACATCACCGGTAAGAACAGAAGTGTCAAATTCCATACCAGGACCTATATTCACAGCTGCTATTTTTTCAAGCATTTCCTTATCCAGCAGCTGCCGGAGAATTCTTTACCATCAACTCATTAGCCTTATTAAAAAATGTGATCGGATCCACATTAGGAGTCACCACAGTCCTGAATTGTGCTTCCGCCCCAAAGCTTTATGGGTGAACCTCACATGACTGAAGTCACATGCTTCCAGACGCTTTAGGCGTCCGACTGAATATCGGTGGATACGCCTGTAACTTAGGTACGCAGTTATGCGCATTTCCCATGCCAGATATGGCAGGTTCCCACATTACAGGTAGTCCGCTGTATATCTGCCTGTATCTATGCTGCTTTTAAACGTTCCATTTCTGAATAGAGTTTCCTCAGATCTGCATAGACGCATGAGGTTCTACGCTTTACAGGAGGGACTTTTGCCTCCAGTAAAGACCTTTCCGTTGCCGGAAGGGGTTTTAAAAGTTCCCTTATAAAATATCTCGCCCCTATATTATAGGATGCTGACAGGTCACAATTATATCGTTTTCCTGTCTGGAAAGTACAGAGGCTGTGATTTTCCCGGTCACGTGTTACCGTCCCGGAACCATCATAAGCCAATCTGCTGGTATTCCATGCGCAGATCCTGGATACCCGCATCCCTTTCCTGTGTGCCTGATGTTCACAACACTTCTGGATATCTCTTTTTCTCCACAGGTGCAGTTTCTGTTTTTTCTTTCCCGATATCTTCCCCTGCATCTCCAGATACTCGAACACGATCACATCTGCATGGTTTTCTTCCGCATATCTTACAATCGCACCTGCAGTCTTTTTACCCAGTTCTGTGTTCAGACGTTTCGTATATGCCCATCTTCCCTGTGTCTGCGCAGAGCCATGTTCCCTCTGGGATCTGCGGATCCGTCCCAGTGTGCGGTACATCCGGTCTTTTTCACTGGGATGATCTATGAATCTTCTTCCCAGGACAGTTCCGTCTGCCCGCATGATCGTACAGACTGCATCGGTATTGATCCCTAAGTCCACGCTGCAGATAATCTGTTCTTTCACAGGTGTTTTGGTAAGTGTTACTTCCTCTTTATAGGAAAAACGCAAAAAATACTTCTGGTGTCTCTTTTCCAGAGTCGGGGCAGATGCCTTTTTCCCTGACCAGCATTTTCTCAGATATTCCATATCCGTATGATCCAGACGTACACAGGACCATTTCCAGTCATGACCGTCATAGAGTTTCAGGTATGCTTCGTCTTTCCCTTCCGCGCCTTCACGATACATGACATCACGGTAGAAGACCGGCATGGCGTGATTTTCATATACAAGCTTTGGTTTCCCGCTCTTTCCGTCGGTCTTTTCCCATAGATCCAGCCGTGTTTTATAAGAGGATACTGTCCCCAGTGCATGCTGGATGGCAGATCTGCGCAGATAGGAAGGCATCTTTGGGAACCGGATATCAAAATCAAAACAGGCATGGTTTTTCTTCGTAGTATGTACCAGATGTTCTGCAGCATTAAAACGCCTCTTTGCATCCGGAATTTCTGCTAATTCTTCCCATACCTGCACATAAATCCCAATCAGATAGCTGACAGCAGAACGGTAGATCTCCAGTGTCTGGCGGATTGGGATATTCTGTTTTCGTAATTCTACACCATAACTGGATATTATCTGCATTTTTATTTTTCCCTGATAACTCTTTTCTCAGATTCTGTTGTTTTTCTACTACCCATGGCTATATTTTAGCACATATAGTGCCAAAAGTAAACATATGTTTTCCTTTGGGTAAAAAATTTGCGCGTCTAACTCATCACTAAGTAACGAGAATGCGACGCGCAATTATTCAATTAAACTTCCTATCGAAAGCACAAGATATTTTCTTGTCTATAAATAATATACCGCATATGAGACGGTTTGTCCATGCGTTTTTGACTGGCAAATTGGTTAATTCAAAGTAGTAATATTATTATTATGGAAATCTGAAAATAATTTTTCAAATACGGACATAACCGGTGGATGGACCTGCACCGACCTTTGCGATATACCCACTCTTAACTAAATCTGTCAGTGTTCTTTCCACGGTAACCTTACTTATGTCAGGGCATAGTTCCATAATTTCCTTCTTCGTTATCTTACCAACCTTATTATCAATCACCGCCTTAATTCTATCCGGCTTGGAAAGATTATGGTACTTCAAATGTTCTACACGGCTTTCAAATTCATTGTATGCTTTCAGCATAATACCTAAATAATACTTAACAAAAGGCTCATAGCTGTTTTCGCCCTCATGCCAGCCAGTAGAACTTGCTTGAAGGGCTTCATAATATGTTTCTTTTGTCTTTTCAATCAGCATTTCCATACTGACATATTTTCCAACGATATATCCCGCCTTATAAAAAAGCAGTAAAGTGAGCAAACGGCTCATCCTACCATTTCCGTCATTGAAAGGATGGATGCACAGAAAGTCCAGAATGAACATAGGAATCAAAACCAGTTTATCAATGCGGTCAGCTTCCCATGCTTCAAGGAAACGAGCGCAAAGTTCGTCTATTGCTTCTGCAGTCTGAAAAGCTGGAACGGGAATAAAACGAGCTTTCTGGTGTCCCTCGGCATCGGTTTCTGCAATTACATTGTCTGAATTCTTATAGGTACCACCGATGTTTCCTTGGGAATAAGAATATAAATCACGATGTAACTGTAAAATAATGTTTGGTCTTGGAGTGATATATTCATAACTTTCGTGAATCGTAGCCAGCACTTCACGGTAGCCGGCAATTTCCTGTTCAGACCGATTACGTGGCTCTGCTTTCTGACTTACCAGTTCTTCCAAACGTTTATCACTTGTAAATATACCTTCAATTCGGTTAGATGCTCCCGTACTTTGAATTAAAGCAACTTCCAGAAGTGTTTTCAGTTCATCTATGTTTGCTTCCAGAAATAATTCCTGTTTACCTTTATGCTCATGAATACTGCCAACCATCTGAACAATTTCAGGTGTCAGCAACTTCGCAGGATTTGTAATATAATCAAAATTTCTCATTGAAATCTCCTTCATTTTGAATTTATCTCCATCATTTTAACGCTAAATGATGGAGATTTCAATAGATTTGATGGAGATAGATTCTCCATATGCACAATAAATATACTCATTGGGATATAGAATTCATTACTTCATCGTCTTCGCCAACGAATTGAGTAATGCCCGCATCTCTGGATTAGCCAATACTTTTGCCAGAAGTTCCGGATCGACTTCATCCAATGCATTCAACGATTCTTTTCTTATACGCTGTGATTCTTTGTTGATGAAGACATATGCACGGTTTTCTTCAATTGCCTCAGGAGAGATATCTACACAATCCCAGGTAAGACCAAGCAGCTCACCAAGTCGCAGGGAACATGAGAAAGATAGATTAATTGCGAGCTTTAATCGTTCATCTTCACAGACACTGAGCGCATACATCAATGTATCCGCTGTCCAGATGTCTCTTTTTTGGGATTTATGTTTTGGTACAGTTGCATGAATGCAGGGATTTTTCTCCATCAATTCCCATTTCACTGCCTGCTCAAAACAGTTTCTAAGCAGCTTATTAATATCTCTGATGGTACTGGCCGATACAAGTTCATTTTTACTTGTTTTATTTAATGGATTGATAACAGCACGCCTCTTCAAAAGACTCTGATAATATCTTTCGATGAATCTGGTATTGATTTCTGACAGCTTTGCATCACCAATGATCGGAAGAATATAGTTGTTGATAAGAGAGACATTTCCTTCATACGTAGAAAGCGCCCAGTTTTCTTTTCCATACAGTGCAACATATTCTGTAATGAGCTCGTCCAGTGTTTTGCATTTGCGGACGACAAATGATCCCATCTCTTTTTTATATTCAATTTCTTTTTTTCTTCTTTTAGCTTCGGCTTTTGTTTCATAGGTTTCCCATTTCTGTTTTCTCTCGCCTTTTTCATTCGTATAAGAATAGATTACATTGAATTTTCCGTTTCGTTCTCTTATTGATGCCATATTATTGCATACTCCTTTCCAAATCTCTTTGCTCCATCCAGTCCTCAAATTCATCCCGACGGATCCTAACTCGACTGCCAACTTTTATTACTGTGAACTTTCCTTTATCCGCCCACTTGTTGATCATGCTTCTGCTGACCTTTGCCAGATAGGAAGCTTCATCAAAAGTAAGATACTTTATATTTCCATTGCTTCCTCGTATTCCGGTCTGTGATAATTTCTTCCGCCGGAAATTAGCCAGGGCAATATTTTGTTCCTGTGCAAGTTCTTCATAATCATTCGATGGATCCAGCATATACCGATCCTGACCTTCCAGGAATTTTTGAAAACTCTCTTTTGTGATCCTTTTCTTTTCTGCAATCACAATGAATTCAAAAAAATGACTATACTTTGGATTATCAAGAATTGTATATACTGCGCTTCTGGTTGTTCCAAGCAGCTGTGCCATCTCAGGCATCGTAATTGTTGCATCTTCCAGAAGAGCGTCTTTTTTTCTGTCTTCCTTTGTTCGATACTGGGACTGGCTTTTATACCAATTCTGAAAAGATTCTTTTGGTATTCGTTTCCAGTAATCGACAATAACAGCTTCCATTTGATTTTTCTTGAGTAAATCATAAACAAGATATTCATCAACACCCAACAGATCCGCGACTTCCTTAACAGAATAGGACCAGGATTTCAATTCTTTCCCGGGTTTTTCTCCGGTAACTTTATGATATTTAATCTGATTGGCGTACCATTTTTCAAAGCTAGCAATGTTGATTCGTATCTTTCCGGCAATCTCTTTTGATTCAAAAACATTTTTATGAACCAGCCAGTATCGATCTGTCTTTTTTAATCCCAACAGCTTTCCCATTTCCGGCACGGTCATCCAGGTTCTCTTTTGCGTTGGACGACGTTTGTAAGGACTGTCCTCTGATATCTTCGAAATGATTTCTGCAACATCATCCATTTCCGGAACTTCTTTTTGTTTCATAATTGCTGTTGCCATTTATTCTTCACTTCCTGTCTTTTTTAGTGTTAGTGTTTTTTCTTATATCATATCTCAAATCCAGATAAAAATTTAGGATGTCGATTGCAGACAAAATCTGCCAGATCAACACCCTGTTTTTTACTGTTCCAAGTTATCGAGCCAGTCATCGAAACTCTTCTTAGAGATGCGATACTTTCCGCCATCCAACTGGATCCACCGGAATTCCTTTTTCTTCAAAAGGTTATAAATAGTAGGTCTGCTGACTCCTAAGATTTCCTGTAACTCTTGAACTGTATAACATCTTTTCTCTGACATTTCTTTATCCTCTTTTCCTTGAAATATGAAAGAAAAATTATCCCTTCATATAACGAAACGCTCAGAGCATGTTTTACAGTGGTCAAAAGCAAATTTTTTTACTTTTTTTCTTGCGAGTTTTTTTAATGCAACTCGTAAGAAACTCGTAACATTAGATTTTTACATTTTTCATGAAATTAAGTAAAGAAAAAGAGCATATGGAATTGAATCCATACACTCTATGATTACTGAAACTTTATTTCATTTTTAATTCAACAAA